>JBEISY010000274.1:0-3687 GCA_040375175.1 Chitinophagaceae bacterium | reverse complement strand
CAGACCCTCAGCTCGCCTGTTGGATTAACCGGTGTGGCAGTGGGCCTGCAGAAGGCTTACAGCAATGGTCGCGCAGGTGCTTTGTATAACCTGGTTTGCGCCAATGGATTTTCTTCATTTGAATTGAGCAACCGAAATACCGGTAACGTAGACGAGACAAACCTCTTCAACGGCGGTATCGCCGTGGACGGTAACAACAGTGTGCTCGGCAACCTTTGGGCCTCAAACCTGAAGGTGATCTACGATGCAGATAATGTGATCAACAATGCCGCTAACCTGGGCGATAAGTCTTATGCCTCAGGTTTGATCGGATATGCTACCATCTTCAAGGCCCTGGCCTATGGTGGACTGGCCGAATTCTGGGAGCAGGTACCCGATACCGTTGGGGTTGGACTTCAGCCTACCTTCATGAACCGTTCAGCGGCTTATGCAAAGGCAATCGCCGCCATTGACAGGGCACAGGCCACCATCGCGGCCAATGCCATCAGTGCAGATTTTCTGAGTCGCATCCCTGCCGGTATCGAGATCCCCAAGACACTGAATGCACTGGAAGCTCGGTATCAGTTGTTCAATGGGAACTATCCCGCTGCACTGGCCGCTGCAAATAGTGTATCCCTGACCGTTAGGAGCGAGATGCGCTTTGATGCCATAACACCTAACCCGATCTTCAACGTGTCTACGGCTACCAACAACGTGTTCCAGGTGAAGGACAGTACTTTCGGTTTGCCTACGGCATTGCGTCCGGTGGCAGCTGATAAGCGCATTGGCTTTTACATGGTGCTGAACACGGCAGCAGCACCTCGTTGGAGGATCAATGGATTTGGTGCCGCATTGACCACCGCATGGCCCTTGTATCTTCCCGGTGAGATCACCTTGATCAGATCAGAATGCCTGGCTCGTGCGAACAACCTCAGTGGTGCAGTTGTAGAATTGGATAAGATCCTCACTAAGAAAGCGGCTGGTGATGTATACGGCATTGGCGCGGACCTCACTGCATACAGCGGTGCCAATACACAAAGCGCTATTCTGGAAGAGATATATCGCAACCGCTGCATTGAGTTGTATATGCAGGGCTGGAAGATGGAAGACATGAGAAGGTTTGGCAGGAGCAATACGCCGAACGCGGAGAAGAACAGGAACTTCTATCCTTATCCTTTCCGTGAGCGGGACAACAACCCTAACACACCTCAGGATCCTTCGTTCTAATTCTTTTTTTTCATAGACAGTAGAGTTACGCGGGGTTGAGTTAATCAACCCCGTTTTTTTGTAAAACCGATGACCATGCATACACAGATCAAAAAGCTTTACGAGATCGCGGGGAAAGGCACGCGCAATATCATCGGCCTGATGAGCGGGACGTCGATGGATGGGCTCGATATTGCCCTCTGCTCCATCACCGGTTCGGGAAAACAAACACAGGTAGCATTGACGAAATTCAAAACGGAATCTTACGCGCCTGATGTGAAGGCCCGCATCCTTGAAGTCTTTTCCAAAGACGAGGTGAACCTGCCCTTGCTCTGCAAACTCAATCCCTGGTTGGGCTTGTTGCACGCGCGGATGATCAATGATGCGCTGGCTTCCTGGAATATTGATCCGGCTTCCGTTGACCTGATCGCGAGTCATGGACAAACCATTTATCATGCGCCAAAATCCTTGCATCCCGATGATGAGTATGGCCCCGCCACTTTGCAAATCGGCGATGGAGATCATGTTGCCGTGGCAACGAGGATCATTACATTTTCTGATTTCCGGCAGAAGCATATTGCAGCAGGAGGTGAAGGCGCGCCTCTGTCGGTGTATGGCGATTATTTATTGTGCCATCACGCAACAGAGAATCGATTGTTGTTGAATATGGGTGGCATTGCCAATTTTACTTACCTGCCCGCGGGTTGTGCCTTGCACGAAGTATTTTCAACGGATACCGGACCCGGCAACACGCTCATGGATGCCTATATCCGCGCACATTTTCCGCAGCTGCCTTATGATGTAGACGGACAATTGGCGCTGGCTGGCACCGTGCATCCAGTGCTGTTAGATGCATTAAAGGCCGATGGATTTTTCCGGGTAGTATTACCCCGCACCATCGGACCGGAGTTGTTTAATTTGGATTATCTCGCGAAAGCGCAACAGGCTTCAGGTACAACAGCGCTTTCTCATGAAGACGTCATGGCAACCCTGAATCGTTTCTCTGCCGAGACCATTGCAGAGACCATTTTGGAATATGTACCATCAGGCACATCCTTTACCGCGTATGGAAGTGGGGGAGGCGTGCATAACAAAGTGCTGATGGCGCATTTGCGTGAACTGCTGCCTGGTGCTTCATTCCGCAGCTCCGATGATCTGGGCATTTTACCCGATGCAAAAGAAGCGATCCTGTTTGCAGTCCTGGCCAATGAAGCCGTTGCGGGGACGGCGTTGTTTACTGGCGGTGGTGCTACTCGTGTTCCGGTGACGATGGGTAAGATTTCATTTCCATCTTGATTGAGCAGTGAGAAGATAAAGTGGAAAGTGTGAAGTTAGTGCGGCATCCCTGCGAACTTCGCGACCTGCGACCTGCGAACTAACTTTGCCAAATTCTACGCCATTGCGGGAAGCCCCAACAAGCCCCATTCTTCCTTCGCCGGTCCATACATCCCCGGCACCACCAACCCCGCCTGTCGCGTCAGCGCAGTCATTTGATAGGACCGCATTAAACCGTTTGGCCAACTTTCTAATGAAAGAATTGTAGGCGAGCTTGTAAACTCCCAGGTAGATTTACGATTTCGAAACTTTGATGATAAAAATGAACGGATAAAATTATCCCCACTAATTTTCTTAAAGCATTCATTTGTAAGGAATTCATCATTATTTAAAAAATTACAACTACCAATTCAGTATTCTCATTGAGTTCTGGCACTTTGTTTGTTTAATGCAAACAAATCCGGAACCTACGAAAACCATGAGAATAACTAATCGGTTCATTTCAATAGTCGTTGCGATCCTCTTCATTTCCATTTCGGCATTTGCCCAGGGAGGAAAGGACTGCGCAACAGCACTTGCTAATTCAATCCCCATTCCATTCTCGGCCAGCAATGAAACAACTTGCGGGAAAGGCAATGACTATAACAACGTAACATATCCTTGTAACAGCAGTTATGGGGCATATTCTGCCGGGGAAGACTATCTCTATTATTTTACTGCGCCATCAAATGGCATTATCAATATCAAGATAACGGGTATCTCACCTTCAAGTGCATATGGTTCCTTCTGGTTGTTGAAAGGCTGTCCAAACGCCGGTGGCACTAAGTGTTCAGATTTCCAAACCGCCAGTTATGGCCCGGGAAATGTTAACATGGCAGTAGAAGTTAAAGCAGGTGAATCTTATTATATAATGGCAGATAACTTTAAATACAGCCCTGCTTCTCCCGGATGTATCAAATACAATATCAGTGTAAACCTCATAAGTTTTAATGCCAACAGTCAATGTACCAACGCGGATTTTGAAACTGGTAGTTTTAATGGATGGAATGTTTTATCCGGAAAATCAGTTTCCGGATCACCCGGGGCAAAAACACCTGATTTTAAAATGACCGGAGTTGGTATCATCAGCGGCAGACACACCATTATGACTGGGGGAACAGATCCATGTGGCGGATTTCCCATGGTAGCACCCGGTGGAAAATTTTCTGCACGCATTGGAAATAATAT
>JBEISY010000094.1:0-6603 GCA_040375175.1 Chitinophagaceae bacterium | reverse complement strand
GCCCTGAAGGCTGCGTTGGTTGGTGCAAATACAGTGTACTTACCAGGCAGAGATACCGTGTCAGCCAATCCCGCTTTTACTACTGCTGCGAGCAGAATAGAAAAAGATGTGTCTGCAGATACGATTTGAGCGATGGTTTTTGTTGGTGGAATCAGCACCCTTTCAATGACGTGTATCACACCGTTTGCTGCTGGCACATCGGCAGTTTTTACTTTGATACCATTTGCAAAAACGCCATTTGTGTTACGAGAAGCAAACAATTTTGTACCCAGCAAAGTACTAACCGCATCGCTTACTGGTATGCCACCAGAAGATACTGTAGATCCAAGTACATGGTACTTAAGTATAGAATCCAGACTGGCAACTGGTAAAGCGTTTACGGTTGCATTGGTGATGCCAGAAGCTTCAAAAGCTGCATTGTCTGGGGCAAAGACGGTCAATGCTCCACCGCTAAGTGCCGGTCCAAGACCAGCGCGATTGATAGCGTTATTGAGGATAGAGAAACTGGGATTGTTGGCCACGATACCTGCAATATTGTCCGGGCCTGTAGGTTCGTCGTTTTTGTCACATGAACTGAAACCCACCATTACGGATACGGTTGCGAGGAGGAGCCAAGGCATTTTTGATTTCATGATATAGTTTTTCTTTTTAAAACGCTATACTGATGAAAGCGGATCGTTAAAAGGAGTGAATCGACGGATTGGGGGAGTGGACTGTTTTATATGTAGGTTGAAGGTGGAAGGTGGAAGTTGGAAGGTGGAAGGTGGCGGCGTCTTCAACCTTCAACCTTCCACCTTCAACCTTGTATTAGAAATCAAGTCCGAGCGCAAAATACCACCTCGGCTTTCCCTTGAACACGCCGTCCATCGGCCAGGCGGCGTCCACCCGGAGGAAGTAGCCCAGTAATGTTGTTCTTGCACCAAAGCCATATCCTCCCAGGAATGGACCGATACCGCCGGATTTGACGGCCACCTGAACAGGTACGTTCCCATAAATGGTTTGAGGCCTGGAGATTCCATTGAACTTTCCGTTCCATGCAGTGGCCAGATCCACAAACTGGATGATCTGCAGGTTGCGCAGTAGGGCAGTATTAATGGGTTTATTGAAGAAGGTAGTGAAGATCGGTAACCTGAACTCACTGTTCAATACTACTGCATTGTTGCCGTTGGCAGCGTTCTGGTTGAAACCTCGAAGATTAAGGGCCAGGCTCTGGAATGCATATTGATTGTCCGGTGCGGGTCGGTTGGCGAAATTGAATTTTGGAGAGATCCAGCCGTCTACACCACCAACATAATAGATGATTTTTTGTGTACCGAAGGATGCATCAAAGGCTGCGCGGCCCGCCCAAATGAAATTACGATAGATGGGCAGGTAATACCTGAAGTCAGCCCCAACGTTGAAGGTGTACCTTCCTTCGGTATTCTTATTATTCATCTTGGCGTTCACATCGGTCCAGATCTTGAACCGCAGACCATCCCAGATGTTCAGGGCCGGATTGAGGGTATTGTCATGCACATATTCCAATCTCGTTAAACCATAGGTCATCAGACTGTCTGAATAATACAATGCATCCGGCCAGTTGGCATTGGTCTTAATGGTTACGCGGTCTGTCCTGTAACCCAGGGTAGCCCTCACGCTTCGCACTTCATCAATTGGCCAACTCAGGTTGAACTGGTACAAGTTTGAATACAACTTGTTCGGGAGCTGCGCCTTGATTGGATCCAGGTCAAAATTGTAGATTGGGAAATCGCGTTGGGTAGAGCGGTAATAAGTGATGCCCCAATCCAGCCTGCGACGAAGGTTCTGGAACTGTACCAGGTAGTCCACGTCTGTGAGGTTGGTAGCGATACGGAAACCGCCGGTGAATTTCATGTCTTCAAACAATTCAGAGGTTCCCATCCGGATAATACCATTCAGGATGTCTGCATTGTTCAGGTAAATAGGGCCGGATCCGCCCGCATAGGGTTGGAATCGGTTCACGAGCACCTGGTTGTTGAAGCCGGTCACCACATATTCAGAAGCAAATTTCTTACGATAGTCGTAAATCTTTGCATTATCCAAGGGCGACTCACGGCGGTATTCCTGTGGTTGCAATACAGACGTTCTTGCGCTATCACTTGTATCATTCTGGAACTCGGTCTGGAAGATATCCTGGCTGGTGCTGGTGTCTTTTGGCGCGGGTGCTGAAGTGGTTTTGCCGTTCTCAAAGAAAATGGCCTGGCCTTTAGCGGCCCGTTCCAGCTCCTGTACTTTCTTCATGTACTCCGTGGGCTTGGCATTCACATTGCGGCGTTTCAGCGCGTTTTCATCGATCCTTAATTTGTACAGGAATTTCAAATCACCTTCACGCCTTACTTCGCTTACGAGGTTATTGTCGCCGGCACCCCTGGTTTCCTGCAGTCCGCTTTGGTAGTTGGTCAGCGGGAACACGTAGGCACTGTCAGACGTAATGGATACGTATCCGATGGAATCCGGCTCCTGCCGTTCCCAGATCTTTAACGTTGAGTCAAGCTCCTTCGTTGAGGGGTTTCGCAGAATCTCATCGCCCACCAGATAAAGGGTGTCAAGCCCCGCACGTTTGGTATTAAAGAATCCTGCATAACGGTTACCAATTCCATTTTCTTCACTGACAAAGGTGAAGTGGTTCACATTATACTGTAAGGGGAACCGCGCATCACTGTACTTCATGTTGGAGAGCTTAGTGACCTGGCGATACTCACTGCGGATAAAATTGTCAACCATATACACATTGAAATGGTTGCGGGATGGAACCGCTGTGTCAGATCTCAATGCATCTCCAGTAGGCCTGTTGGAAGAAAACAGGATACCGCTTTTATTCGGGAAGGCAGCGAAGGACGGATCGATATCGCTATACACATCATTGGTGATCTGCTCGTAGGTTTGCTCATTGATCTTGTACACGAAAATGTCTGACCATCCGTTCTTCACCGCACTCATCACCAGGGTGTTATTGTCAAGCATGTATTTTGCATCCTGGACCAACTGAAAATCCTTGATCTCCTGCTTGTTGAATTTCATGCGTTTCACCATGTCCCAGACAAACATCTTGATCTTACCTTCTTCGTTATAGATCACCAACAACCTTGAACCTTTAGGATCCCAGGCCATAAGCGGATAGTTGGGGTTGATATCGGCTTCTTTGTTCCTGATACCTGCCTTCAGCAGGATCTTTTTATTTGCAGCGGCATCTTCCAGCACCACACAATACAGGCCACGCTTGTATTCTACATAAGCATATGAATTATTGCGGGGGATTGGATTTGCCTGGAAACGATAGTAGTCTGTATTCTTTTTCAGTTCCTGTATGGCCACCACATTACCACGAGGCTGGTTCCTGCGGCTGCGCAGATCTTTATTGTATTTTTCGGCCTCTTTCTCCATGAACTCATTCAGAAGGTCCTTGAATTTTTTCTTGGTTACCCTCAATGACGCAGAGTTCAGGCTCTTGTAAATACGGGTGAGATAAAGAAAGTACGTGACATTGTCTTTCCGGTAATTGTCTGCCACAAAACGCCAGAAAGCATGACCAGCCAGCTCCGGTTTCTTGAAGGCAAATTGGTAGAAGTTTTTGTATTCACCGGAAAGGATCTCTGACTTCAACTGGTCATCCAGTTTGGGACTCCAATTCTCTGCTGCATAAGCCACATACCCGTCTGTCAACCATTTCGGCAGATCCAGCAAGGCCTGGTTACTCGCAAACTCACCGAGGTCGTCGCCAAAAAGAAGATTATCAACCAACACTCTTGCAATACCCTGGCGCACTTGCCTGCGCAGGTTATTGTAATCACCACTGTGGTATACCACCATTTTGTTGTTCACGAGTTTGGTGACGCCACCCGTGTTCTGCCATTCTATACCGATACCAATATTGGATTGCTTGAGGTCATTGAAACTGTTGTAAACAACGATGTTTGCTCGGCGTTGTAATCCATACTCCACAAATTCTTCCAGTTGAGGCAATTCTTCTTCTGCAACCTGGGCCACAAACTTGCCCAATGCCAGTCCGCCTTGAGAAAAATAAGTATTGAAGTTCCGTGTCTGGTAATAGCGCCAGGTGAACTTTTTATATTGGATCCTGTTCTTTCCGAATTCAACTGCATTCACCTGGGCCTGCAGTGCGGATGAAAGGAATAAAAAAACCAGCAATAGTCTACAGCGTGTAAATAGCATAATCAATATTTCTGTAACCTCGGTAATTCGTCTAAAATGCCTATAATTATATTAAAATTAAAGGTTTTGCCCCACAAATGACCGGACATGTATAACGTTAAAGTTTTCATATTTAGCCCGATTCAGGAGAATACCTACGTGTTGTTTAACCAACAGCAAGAGGCTGTGATTGTTGATCCCGGTTGTTATGGTTCCGAAGAAGAGGAGGAGCTTGCCCAATTCATTGAGCGCGAGGCGCTCAGGCCTGTCTTGCTGCTGAATACGCATTGTCATTTGGATCATGTGTTTGGGAATAAGTTTGTTGCTGAAAAATGGGGCCTCGTACCGCATATCCACCAGTTGGAAAAGAAGGTCCTGGATTTCGCGCCGGCCGCTGGGCTGATGTGGAACATGCCTTTTGATAACCACCAGGGCGAGCTGGCCTATCTGGAACCTGGGGACACCACGGGTGTTCCGGGTGATCCGCTCCAGGTTCTGTTTGCGCCGGGTCATTCGCCCGGAAGCCTTTGTTTTTATTCATCGGAGGGCGGGTTTGTTGTTAGTGGAGATGTCCTTTTCCGGGGTAGCGTTGGGCGCACGGATCTTCCCGGTGGAAATGCCAATACCCTGAGGGAGTCTATTCAGCAGGTCATGTACGCTTTGCCGGACGATACGGTGGTGTATTCCGGCCATGGGCTTTCCACCACCATCGGTGAGGAAAAAAGATCTAACCCTTTTGTGCGCGGCTAGGGATCAGCCGGGCAAATTCTTTCTGTTCTACCTTATATACAAACACCAGGAAGGCGATGATTTCAATGACGCCGAAAGCATGCGTGACCCAGATGTTGGGGGAATATGACCTGATGAGTTGATGTAAAAGGTAAAGCAACATACAGATCACCACATAGGCCGTGAGTTTTTTCCAGGCATAAGGAACAGGGTAGTGCTTCTGGCCAAGTTTGTAACTGATCACCATCATGAAACCATAGCACACAAAACTGGCGATCGCACAGCCCATATAGCCTATTCTTGGGATCAGCAGCCAGTTCAGTACAATGGTGATGGCCGCACCGGCGATAGTCACATACGCTGCCATCAGGTTTTTATTGGTGAGCTTATACCATATGGAGAGATTGTAATAAACGCCAAGGAAAATCTTGCCCATCATCAGCCAGGGCACCACCTTTAACCCTTCCAGATATTCCGGATGTTTTCTGACACCCATGAAGTATTTCCAAATGTCCAGGAACAACATCACAGAAAGAAAACAAAGGCAACAGGTGAGTACAAAAAACTTCATCACCCGCGCATAGGTTTTAGGCGCCTGTCCTTCGGTAGACTGCTTGAAGAAGAACGGCTCTGCGCCCATCCTGAATGCAGAGATAAAGAGGGTGATCACGATGGCGAGTTTGGTATTGGCACTGTAGATACCATTTGCGGCCCTTGCCTGGTCTGGTGTACCGGTATGTAGCGCCGTGATCATGAAACGGTCAATGGTATCATTGATCATTCCGCCAAAGCCAACGATCACCAGCGGTGCCGAGTAGATCAGCATCTCCTTCACCAGTGTCTTGTCAAAGCTGAAACTGAATGAAGATAACTCCTTCCATAGCAGTAGCAGGGTAACCGCACTGGCAATCAAATTTGCGATGAAAACATAGCCGATATCGATTGCAGGATTGTACAAGAGGGACCACACATTCTCCGTCCCTTTCTCGTGCTGGCCCTTGCACCAGACAAGGAAGAACAGCACAAACGATATGTTAACGAGGATGTTCAGCACTTTCAAAAATGCAAACTTGCGGGGCCTTCCTTCATACCTCAACTTTGAGAAAGGCAGAACAGCCATCGTATCCAGGGCTACAATCAACAATACGTACTTGATGTATTCCGGGTGGCTGCCGATCTTCATATAATTGGCAAGCGACTGAACGGGTATGATGAGCAGGGCCGTAAGCACAACAGATGTGATGGTCAGGGTGGTCAGCCCTGTATTGTATACCAGTTTCTCCGGGTTGTGGTTGGAAAACCTGAAATAAGAGGTTTCCATCCCATAGGTGTAAACAATCTGCAGGAAGGCCGCAGAGGCAAATAATATCGATATATCCCCGAATTTCTCGGGGCTAAATACGGTGGTTAGCAGCGGGGTCAGGAGGTAGTTCAGGAACCTTCCGAAGATGTTGCTGAATCCATACCAGAAGGTTTGGGAGGCTAGTTTCTTAATGCTGCTCAAGTGTACCGATTGCTTTCAGCAAAAATAGCCGAATGGTGAATATGTATCAATAATTAAATAGTTGAGTGGAGGCACGGAATTTTCACCAACTTTAAGGATTAAACGGAACCATATGCGTAAAGGATTATTATTCGTGATGTTCGCATTTCTGGCCTGCAATGCTATCGCCCAGGATATAAGGGCAGGAAATGTGCGCTATT
>JBEISY010000480.1:0-1654 GCA_040375175.1 Chitinophagaceae bacterium | reverse complement strand
CCTACAACCTACACTGGTATCCACGGCATCGATCTCTGCCGGTTGACCGATATACATATACTCGCAGGTCTCGCATCCTCCGCCTACGATGAGACTGTCTGCCTTGGCAAGGGGTGAAGGCTGGGATCGATAGGTTTCTGATTGGCATCCCATCCAAACACTGAGCATCAACAATAGAATAACCATGCGCATGATTTTTAGCAGCAAGATGCAATCTAATCAAGGCCTTTTCCAAACCGGGTTAGCTGAGTGGAGGGATATTTTGGCTAAGTGGAGTGAGGTTTTTCCATGGCTTCCCAAAAAGCCTGCGCGTAGTTTCTGCTGAGCCGCAGCAATGTGCCATCTGACATCAACACATTGTAATCGCCATTTCCCCTGGAGGTCCATTTACTGACCGATTGGGTATTGACGATGGCGGACCGATGAATACGGACAAACCTACTATCCAGTTGATCCAAGATACCAGAAAGACTTTGTGCAATGAGATGTTTTTTCCCATCGGCATGAATGGCGATATAAGGATCCGCAGTTTGAATATAGCTGATGGAAGTTAACGGTATTGGGATGGAGGTTTTTCCCTGGGTAACCAATAGTTTAGTTGAGGGCAGAGGTGTTTGCAGGTTGTAAGGCGCAAAGGTTGCATCGGAGATGAAAGGGCGGAGGTAGAAGAACAGTCCCGCATACATCAGCAGATACTTCACGAGTTCAGAAGAAACAGTATAGTACAGATTTTTCTGGAAGCCGTAAGTATGATCCATAAATACCACCGAGACCAGCCACACGCCTATGGCATGTGCAACCATATGCACCAACATGGCCAGAAGGGAAATGCCTGCAAGATCAGCGATGGTGGGCCTTGCTTTACTTCGCTTTACCCATTGACGGGTTATGAAAAAAATGGGAATGGCTAATAACCAATAAGCACTGAACAGGAGGGACTCATTCCAATAAAATGAATATCCCATACGGCGGGCCGTCAGCAGGTCCTGCAACATCATGAAACCCGTCATGCCAGCGGCAGCGAGCATGACCATCCGTTGGTGGTTCAGGCTAAGTTTAGGAGGATGAATGACCCAGGCCATGTCATAAAGATAAGACCGGCAACCAAGTTGTCAAATTCGCCTTCCCTAATTCTTTGTGATAAATTTCTTCGCGAGCTTGGGATAGGCTTTGTGCACCGTCTGCGCATCAAAGGCTTCACCTCTTATGACAAACTCCGGTGTATAACTGCAGGGGATCTCAAAGCCCGTTTTCATCTTGTAGATCTTGGATGCCACATACAGCAATCCTTCCCAGTCTTCCTGGGTCTCAGATTTGATCCATGCGGAACAAGACTCCGGATCTTTCAATGTAGCATAAAAACGATCTCGGCCCTGCGAGATCAGGTATTGCCTGAAATAATCAAAACAATCATCGGAGCAACCGCTATTGATCACATAGGCAGCACCCCAGAGTTTATAGTCGTAGGCCACTTCCATCAGCGCCATGAATCGATTATCAAATTGCTCAATCTCTGATGGCTCCAATGTAAACAGCAAACGCTCCAGGTTGGAGATCTGTGCGCGGTAGTTTCCTTTCGCTGCACTTCGTGCTTCCACCACGATGCCCCAGAAACGATACTCGTTCATGAGCAACTCCGTAGTGTCTGTACTCT
>JBEISY010000375.1:0-2767 GCA_040375175.1 Chitinophagaceae bacterium | reverse complement strand
TAGGGTTTGTACACGCAGACTTGCTTGCAAATTTCACTTGGATTTACTTACTTTGTATACTCTCGCTCCGATACCTTTTGAATCCTCCTTTAATCCGCATTTAAAGAGCCCTTCGGGCTGATTCAAAACATTTCAAAATTCCACAAAATGAAAAGGTTATTTTTGGCATTCGTATTCGTGACTACAGTTACCCTGATGATGACTTCCTGTACAACCACTAAGAGCAGCACCCGCGGAGGCTGCCAATCTACAAAAGGAATGAACGGATACAGATAAACAGTTTCACGCTCGTACAAAACATTTTGAGGCCGGATTTCCGGCCTTTTTTCATTTTGGAATCCCAGCAATTGAGGAATGGAGCAATAGCACCATTGAACACTGCAACCCCCAATCTTTTTTAACGAGTGTATCGCATCAATGACACAGCACCGCCCTGTTTCTCACTCAAGGTGAAATAATACTTTCCGTCATTGGAAAAACAGATCGCCTCGCCCTGCTGTTCAATCTGATAAGGAAGGCTTGTAAAGGGTTTGGCGAGGACCGCAGTGATTTTTTCCCCCGGAAGTCTCGTATACAGCCGTATACTCAAATAGTCTTTCACGGCCACCGCTGCGCCATCGTTCTGGATGGCGGCACTGACCACACCATTGTTTGGCAATTCCGCGGCCTTGGTGGCGATGTTCAGGGTGTTTATACTGTAAGGATACTTCACAACATAAACGCCAGACCTTGCATCACGCTTGGTGATGATATAGATATCCAAAGAACCTGGTTCAACAATGATGGCTTCCGCGTCATGGGCCCCGTCCTCATACTTAACCGGAAATGTCTCCACCACGATCTCGGTAGCCGAAGCCAAAACCTCAGGCGCGCGGAGGATGTTGATCTGATCGCGTTTCTGGTTGTTATCCCCGATATCGGCAATATACAGATACCGGAGGGCGGGATCTGGCCCACCTGCCAACGCAAGGTCTTCCCAGTCTGTATTCAATGCCCCTTTGACGGGAATTGATTTCACGAGCTGACCCTGGTGGGAAAGCAAACTCAGTTGGGGCGGATTGCCACTGTCTTCCTGCACCCAGAGCATACCTGCGTTGAGTCGGGAATCCGCTATACCGGAAGCCTCTTCCAGCACACCTGAGGCCACGGGAAAGGCAACTGGGCTGTCTGCTTCCGAAGATTCCTTCTTGCAAGCGGGAAACAGCGCCAGCACCAATGCAACCCAAAGGACCCTATTTTTCATCTTGTGCATGCGAGGATAAATATATCAAATCCGATGGTTACCGCGGATTTCGCTATTTTTACAGACCGGGGCTGACCGGTTTTGACAGCATAGATCTTTGTAAGTAAGCATGCAGTGCGTTGCGTAATTGGCACTTTAATCTGAATACGAAAACTTCAAATGGCAATACACAGTATGCCATGGCTGCCTAATCAGTGATTAGCGTATCCATTATGGCCGGGTAAGCGGGCCTTCCTTTGCCAAGCTACCCCGCCCAATCAAAAAGAAGTAAGGACGCTGCGGAAGAAGGCTGTGCCTTCCGTCTAAGACCATCCAGCTAAGGCATCCATTGGTACGTCCGGTTCCGGTGGCTGCCCTACAATCAATGCCGGAATAAGCATGTAGAAAGCTTATGGGGAATATGTTTGGACGCGGGTTCGAATCCCGCCAGCTCCACCATCGTCAGGGAGAAGTGAAAGGGAGAAGTTGGAAGGGTGACCTTCGCTTCTCCTTTTTCTTTAAGGGTAACTGGAGTTTTCAATGGTACGCATCACTTCATAATCGTGTGAAATGATACAGGCACATTGCAATCCAAAACACTCAAAGCACGCTGTTTGGCATTTTTTTTATACTTTGGCGTAAATTTCAAGAACCCAGAACTACTATTTATGAAAAGATTATTCCTGTTCATGACCGGCTTGGCGCTGGCGCATACAGGTCTAAAAGCCCAGGAGTTAGATGAAAATCTGCCTCATGCCGGTTTGAAACTTGGTGCAAACTACTCTACGTTTATGCTCGGAAGCAACAATCCAAAGAACTATACGAATGGATGGAGAACTGGATTTGTTGGCGGTGCGTTCTTTAACATTCCCATCGCAAAAAGGTGGGCAATCCAGCCTGAGATCCTGTACTCCCAAATGGGCGGTTACATCAATCGCGGAACCGTTCTTGGCAATGAATACCAACGCTTCAGCAACCTCTCTGTCCCGGTTATGTTCAAGTATTATCTGGGTTCAGATATCCGCCTTTTGTTAGGTGGCCAGGCTGACATCGTGTTGCAGGCAAAGGGCCGCCTCGGTGGTGCTTCTGAAAAGGAAAACACGGATGATTTCCAACGTGATCATTTCGCATTGAATGCGGGTGCAGAATACTGGCCCACGTGGAATTGGGGAATCGGTGGCCGTTATATCCATGGTATCAATGATATCACAGAGGCTGGTGTACCATCCCAGAGAAATCAGGGCGCCCAGCTTTATGTGAGCTATCGCTTCGGTAAAAAACCTGTTCCTCCTCCACCCCCACCGCCACCTCCGGTGCCAGTGGTTACAGATCGTGACAACGATGGTATTCCTGATACTGATGATAAATGTCCTGATGTTCCAGGTCTCGCAAAGTATCAAGGATGTCCCATCCCAGATACGGATAAAGATGGCATCAACGATGAGAACGATAAATGTCCCACTGTTCCAGGCTTGGCGAAGTTCCAGGGCTGCCCAGACAGAGATGGTGATGGTATCCAGGATTCAGAAGACAAGTGTCCTGATG
>JBEISY010000103.1:0-6420 GCA_040375175.1 Chitinophagaceae bacterium | reverse complement strand
GCAGAAAAATCCAGCAGACTTACTTGTAAGGATGAATTTTTAGAAGCTCTTGGCACAGTGCCCATCCCCCTGAACACGGTATCGGTCCTGGTTCCGGTGCGCAGGATATAGAATTGGGCCGATGTTGTTGCGCCAACCCATGCCACCTGTTTGGGACCCATCGGAAAAAAACCTTCCTGGTTCAACGCGATGAACCCTTGCTGTGCATGTGCGGCAGTTGTGCAGAGTATAAAGATGATGATCCTGAGCATGGCAGTAAGTTAAGGTTTATCTGTAATTTGTTGCATGCAATTGAAACAGACCTGGCGTTGGTTTGGGCCGGAGGATCCGGTGACCTTACAGGATATTTTACAGACGGGAGCGCAGGGCATTGTGACCGCGCTGCACCATGTGCCACATGGGGAAGTATGGTCGTCCGCAGAAATACGGAAAAGAAAAGAAGAGGTTCAAGGTAGAGGTTTGAGCTGGGATGTGGTGGAGAGTGTGACCGTTCATGAAGACATCAAAACGAGAACGGGCGAGTATACATCCTGGATCGAAAAATACCAGCAGACCCTGCGCAACCTGGCGGCGGAAGGGGTAAAGATCGTGACGTACAATTTTATGCCCGTGAATGATTGGACACGCACGAGTCTGGATCATCCGATGGCGGACGGCTCCAAGGCGCTGTATTTTAATTGGGTGGATATGGCGATGTTTGACATTCATATTCTACAAAGACCCGGCGCGGAAATCGACTATCCCTTACCGGTAGTTCAACGTGCGGAGGAGAAATTCAAATCGTCAACCGAAAAAGAAAGAGAGCACCTGGCCTGGATCGTGCGGTTTGGGATTCCTGGGGAGCGGAAGATGAGTCTTTCCGAGATGCGCGAGAAGATCGCGATGTACAGGGGAATGGGGCATGATGCCTTACGCGAAAATCTCTATGCTTTTTTAAGGGCCATTACGCCGGTGGCGGATGAAGTGGGTATTCAACTGGCGATCCATCCGGATGATCCGCCTTATGATATTTTGGGCATCCCGCGGATCATGAAGAACCGGGAAGATTATCGGCAGTTGATGCAAGCAGTGCCCGCAAAAAGTAATGGTGCTTGTTTTTGCACGGGTTCGCTGGGTGCTTCTTCGGCGAATGATCTTCCAACCGTGGCCAGGGAACTGGGATCCAGAATACATTTCATTCATCTTCGCAATGTGACCAAAGATTCGGAAGGGAATTTTTTTGAAGCCGATCATTTGGGTGGCGACGTAGATATGTATGCGGTGATGAAAGAACTGCTGACCATTCAGCAAGCGGTTTCCGCACCTATTCCTTTCAGGCCGGATCATGGCCACCAGATGTTGGATGACCTCGCGAAGACTACTAATCCGGGGTATTCCTGCATCGGAAGGATGCGGGGGTTGGCGGAGCTGAGGGGGTTGGAGTTGGGGATCTGTAGGGAGAATGGTTGGGAAAGGGAGAAGATAAAGGGAGAAGTTGGAAGTTAGGAATTAGCCACTAGCCACTAGCGATTAGCTTTACTAATAAAAATTCCTGCTAATACAATCCCGATTCCAATCAAACTTTCCATCGGCTTATCAATGGCAGTGAAGACAAGCACCCACACACTAAATAGGAGAAACAGGATTTGGGGTAACGGTTTGAGCGGTGTTTTGAAAGCACCTGGTTCCGGTTTAATGAAGAGGCTGGTAGACACGGTGAGCGCAGAGAAGAGTTGTAATATGAATCCCGCATATACGAGGATCTGTTCAAAGGAACCAGAGAGCGTCAAAATAATACTGATGAATGCGTGAAGCCAGAGTGCGCGCACGGGAATACCATGTTGGTTTTGTTTACTCAGCGGTTTCCAGTGGTGATGTGCCGATGACATCGCCCAGGTAACGCGCGGACCTACCCAGAGATAGCTGCTCATGGTGGCAATGAGTTGGAGGGCTATGAAAAAACTTACCCATTTTGCCCCGGCATCACCCCAAAGATGCTGGAAGGAAATATAGCTCACTTCTTCTTTACCCTGCATCGCTGCAATAGGCGCGTGACGTAATAACACCCATTGAAACACGGTATACAATATAATAATGAACAGGGTGGAAAAAATTAACGCCTTGGGTACATTTTTCTGTGGGTCCTTCATTTCCCCGGCGATGTATGCGGCAGCGTTCCATCCTGTGTAAGCATATGTCACAAAGATCATGGACACGGCGAAACCTGTAGTAGTGATCTCCTGCTGCCAGCTGTTGCTGGTGATAATGGATGCAGGGGCGTGCGCGGCAAACAAACTGCCTGCAATGATCAATGTGAGCAGGAATCCGATCTTCAGAATGGTGCTCAGGTTTTGAAGCCTGCTGCTATGGCGGAGTGTGAAGCTATGAAGTAAAGTGATCAAGACAATGATACCAACTGCTATAAGCTTTGCGATCCATGGCTCCAAAGCAACTACGGGTGCCATGTATTTGATAAATGCGATGGCGGCAAGTGCGATGGGTGCAGAGAATCCGATGGTAAGCCCGGCCCATGCAGAAAGATATCCGGCAAGGGGATGGAACACACGGGAAAGAAAGATATAATCGCCACCTGTTGCTTTGAAATGCGCACCCAGCTCGGCGTAGGATAGAGCGCCGCATAGTGCGATAATACCGCCGCCCAGCCACAAAATCATAATACTCCAGAGGTTTTGTGCCGTCTGCAGTTGAAAGCCGAGGGAGGTGAACACCCCTGTGCCAATCATATTGGCCACCACTACGGAACAGGCGGTGATCAAAGATACTTTATGTGGTTGATTTGTTTTTATGCAGAAAGTTGTGAGAGGCTAAGGTAATGGGAAAATGGTATTTTTAAAGAATTGTAGGGATTGGCACTAAACCTGCACGCTTATGACCAAACGATGCTTATTCAACCAGCTTCGCTTCCGTAGCAAATTTGCCGGACGCAATATCTTACCTTTACCTATTGATGTTTAAACATTGAATTATGGAGATCGGAATTTGTACGTTTGGCGATATTGGCACGCATCCGGTAACGGGCGATAAGATCGGTCCGCATGAGCGGCTGCGTAACCTTATGGAGGAGATTAGCCTGGCCGACCAGCTGGGGCTGGATGTGTTTGCGATAGGGGAGCATCATCGGCCCGACTATGCGATATCAGCGCCGGCGGTGGTGATGGCAGCAGCAGCGGAGCGTACAAAAAATATTAAACTGTCCAGCGGCGTGACCGTATTGAGTTCTGAGGATCCGGTTCGGGTATACCAGCAATTTGCGACGGTGGATCTTTTGTCTGGCGGAAGGGCGGAGATCATGGCGGGCCGTGGATCTTTCATCGAATCATTTCCCTTGTTTGGCTATGATCTTTCAGATTACGATGCTTTGTATGCAGAGAAACTGCACATGTTGCAACGCATCAATGAGCAGGCAGTAGTGAATTGGCAGGGCAAGCATACACAGACCATCCAGAACAAAGGCGTTTATCCGCGTGCATACCAGGAGAAATTGCCGATCTGGGTGGCGGTGGGTGGTACACCGGAGTCTGTTGTTCGTGCGGCAGAATATGGATTTCCGATGATGATCGCTATTATTGGCGGCATACCGGCGAGGTTTGCGCCTTTTGCAAAATTGTACAGGGACGTATACAAGGAAGCGGGACATGATGCGGCCTCGCTTCAGTTGGGGATCAACTCCCACACTTATATTGCTGCAGATGGTAAACAGGCACGCGATGAGTTTTTTCCCACCTATGCCGAGGTGATGACGAGGATCGGCAAAGAGCGCGGTTGGAACGGGCTCACGAGGGAGCAGTTTGAGTATTCCACCCAGCCACAGGGGGCATTGTTGGTGGGCAGCCCGCAGGAAGTCATCGATAAAATCCTTTATGAACATGAGCTTTTTGGGCATACGCGCTTCCTGGCGCAGATGACCATCGGGGCATTGCCACATAAGCTGGCGATGAAATCCATTGAATTGCTCGGGGATGTGGTGGCACCTGAAGTTAGGGGAAGGGTTTAGGGAGAGGCTTTAGTTTTAGGGAGTAGTGTTTAGGGAGTAGTTTGTATTGTTGTGTTTAATTGCAACATTTTTTCAGGCGGTCTTTGCATAATTTCCAGCGTCATACGTAGGTTTGTCATATGAAAATCGTAACCACTTTTTGTTTTGCCTTATTTATTGTCACGCTGACTGTGGAAGCGCAAACCTCTGCCGAAGAGCTCGCTAAGAAACTCGCTAACCCTGTTTCCAGTTTGATCAGCCTTCCGTTTCAGAACAATAGTGATTATGGCATCGGCCCGAGGAAGGGTTCGAGGAACACGATGAATGTGCAGCCTGTGGTTCCGATGAGCCTCAGCAAGGATTTGAACCTGATCGCGCGGTGGGTGCAACCCATCGTTTCCCAATTCAACATTACCGGCGAGGGACAGTCGCAAACGGGTTTGGCCGATGCGGTGGTGAGTGGGTTCATCAGTCCCAAAGAAGCGAAGAACGGATTTACCTGGGGTGCGGGTCCTGTACTCCTTTTACCCGTAGCAACCAATAATGCTTTTGCCTCCAAACAATTTGGTATCGGCCCAACAGCCGTGGCCTTGAAACAAGCCAAAGGTTGGACATACGGTGCCCTGGTGAACCAGATCTGGGGTATCGCGGGTGGGGAAGGAAGGCCAAAAGTTAATCAGTTTTTTCTACAGCCATTTACAGCCTACAACTGGAAAAGCGGTGCCGGCGTTGGCGCAGCATTTGAATACACGCATAATTGGACGGGCGGAACCAACACCTTGTGGCTCATTCCTACCGTCTCTGGCCTGACCAGTTTCGGAAAACAAAAGGTAAGTCTCGCATTTGGTCCGCGCTTTAATCTGGTTGCGCCGGAATCGGCTAAGGCGAACATGGGATGGCGCGCCGTGGTTGCCTTCCTTTTTCCCAAATAGATCAGAACGTGTACTTCAATCCCAGCACCGTTCCATAATCCCAGCTTCTCGGATTACCCGAGGGCGGACGATTGTCGAAGTTGTGATAAATCTGGATAGACAGTGCCAGGTCTTCTATGAGTTCCCAGGAGATGCGCGTGTCACCATCCCATCGTAACCTTCCTGGATCGGTAAGGCTAATATAAGCGGATTGGGAGGTGTTGACCGAGATATTGGGTTTGCTGAATTTGAAGAACTCAGCCTGAATGGTCAGGGGTACTTCTATCTGGTTGGAGAACGACTGACCTTCGATGTTTCTTTCCTGGTTAAATACAAGACCCGTCAGCGATTTCACCTGGAAGTTATTCCTTGAGAGCCAGTTGTACACAATACCTAAGCCTTCCTGGAAACGGCGTGCCAGGCCTAGCTCGTAATTGCGCTGGTATTTAACCATACCACCCACGGATAAATAGGAATTTATGAGGTAAAAACTCTGCAGGTTGAGGTTTTCGCGATCCCTTACCCAAGTGGTATCCGTTTGGGAAACAAACATCGATCCTGTGAGATCCGTACGCACCCGTTCAAACTGCCAGGCAATGGCGGCATCGAAATTGAATCTGCCGGCATTGCTGGAACGTGCATAAGTGAACCCTGACGAGACATACCCACGCACATGCATAAACGAAGATCCGTCGTACGAAGTCATGAACGCGATGTTATTCAGCGGAATCAGGACTGCACTATCTTTTGTTAGGATGCGCAGGATCCCGGGAGTCTCAGATCGGCGGATATACCCAAAATAGATCTTACGGTCGCTGGTCTCCACACGGTATTGGTGTGTGATAGCCTTCACCATCTGTATACGATCGAATTTTATCTTGACGATGGAAATATTATCGACATCAAACTCAATCCGTCCTGACTTCAAGCCCTTGAGTTCACCGGAAAGAACAGTGCCATCCTTCATGACGATGGTATCCTTTAATATCGTTTGTCCATAGCCGTTAGTGGCTGCCATGCTCAGCATGCAGGCGAGCAGGAGGGACAGGGAGCGATGTATGAACCGATGGATACGCATATAAAAGCCGCCCGAAGATAGCAGTACCTGCTGTGTATCTGAAAAATTACCCGTGTAAATTTGTTTGTAATTCTTACCGTTGGGCATATCCCACCAGGCAACGGAGCTGGCAGGTAACGGGCCCCTCACCAAAGCGGCGGCCGATCTCTACTTCCAGCGTCTTGGCTATGCGCTCCTCCGCATCGGGGTCTTGCTCCCTGATCTCTTGACCCATCTGGTGTTTATGGATAAAGCCCTGGACGAGTTCTGCAGGTGAGGGGGCGGTTCCCATGAGATCAATCTTTTCTATGGACCTGTGCTCAAATCCGGCCTTTTCCATCAGTTCATCCAATTGATCCGGGTGATGCATATGAAAAGGGACTACATATTTGGTTTTGTCCGGTGTTTTAAAAAAGGGTAAAAGGGTCTCGTCAAATAAGAGTGTTAGAAAAGGTATTTCCCGGGTGCTGTCCCAGGTG
>JBEISY010000202.1:0-4412 GCA_040375175.1 Chitinophagaceae bacterium | reverse complement strand
AATAATTTACCGATTTCTTCCGGACGATTTTCACCTGCCCGCCGGGCAATCAAAGCTTGCAGTCCATTGTTCAGGCCATACCCAATCGCACCAAAAATGAGGTAATAAACTCCGGTAACACCGGCAGCCCCCAATTCAGATTTACCCAGCCAACCAAGGAAAATGTTATTGGTGAAGAAATTGATCTGCGGAACAAGGATAGATGCAGAAATGGGAAGGGCAAGTTTCAGAATATGAGCCCTGGTAATACCCATACGGAGGTCCATCGTTCCACTGTTATTTCCAGCCATAAAGCCTGTAAACCTACGCCTTTACCCGCAGAAAAAACGTATTTTGCGGCAGTTGCTGTCCTTCAAGGCGGCCTTTCAAAAACAACAACGTGCATCCAACTTTTCAAATAACGCCCCAGCAAACAAGGACGCTGCAGTTTGACCAGTGCAGGCTGATCATAGATGCGGGCAACAACCATTTTTGTTTTACCGTTCAAATCATAGATACGAAGGAGTTTGTTGGTCTGGAGTACTATCAGTTCAAGGAACACCAGCATGAAGGCCTTTCGGAGTTATTGGCAAACCACAACCTTCTGCAAATGAAATATGCGATCGTCAATATTTTTTATCATGGGGCTGGCGGATTGCTGATCCCTGAAATGTTTTTTTCTCCTGACCATGCGGGTGAATGGCTCGAGAAAGTAAACGGTGACCTCCATGGGGGATTTCCCATGCTTGACGATGTTCCTGAAATCAAGGCGCGCTATGTGTACGGAAGCATCTCAGGCATGCACGAAATGTTTGCTGAAAAATTTCCAAATGCTTCATTTTCACATTTTAACACTTGCTGGATCAAAAAAAAGTTCAGGAAAACCCAAATGCCAACGGTGATGGAACTGGCCCTGTATCCTTCCCATATTGTGGTGGCACTTTGGAAGGATGAACAGTTGCAACTGATCCAGCATTATGAGTACGATACCCCCGAAGATGTGGCCTGGTGGTTGTTGAATCTGAACAACCAATGGGAACTAAACCAGGAAACCTTGCCGATATTGATCAGCGGACTGGTGGAAACACAAAGTCCGATGTATGCCGAAGTGCAGAAGTTTTTTATCCAGGTAGAACTGGATACGCGGCCGGTAGAGTTTCAGTACGACTTCGCATTCGAGAATTATCCGCAGCATTTTTTCTCACCTATTTTCTCGCTGGCTTTATGCGAATCATAGGAGGTGAATGGGGTGGAAGACGCATCAATCCTCCTGGGAATATGCCGTTTACCAGACCCACAACAGATGTTGCAAAGGAAGGGCTGTTTAATGTCATTCAGAATAATCTAGATATTACAGCTTGTGATACCCTTGACCTGTTTGGAGGTACCGGCGCCATCAGTTATGAATTGGCATCGAGGGGAGCGGCCTCGCTTACAATTGTAGAAAAGGATCCCGTAATGTTTGATTTCATCAAAAAGACATCTGCGTCTTTGGGAATGGAGTATGCGAAACTGATCAAGTTGGATGTTTTCAGGTTTCTGGAAAATTGTTCTGAGCAATATGACCTGATTTTCGCAGGTCCTCCGTATGCCTTAAACACCATAGATGATCTTCCGAAAGTCATTTTTGACAAAAGACTTTTGAAAGGTGGCGGTTGGTTCATTCTGGAACATACCCCCCGCAACGATTATAAGACCTTCACTGGTTACAGGACCGAGCGTAAATATGGTACCACCATCTTCTCTATTTTTGTTAACCGCCAAGCATGAAACCGATCTTTATTACCGCAATTGGAACGGATGTAGGCAAAACCCTCGTCAGCGCTATCCTAACGGAGGCCCTTCAGGCACATTATTGGAAGCCTGTTCAGGCGGGGTTTGACCAGGGGACCGATGCAAATTATGTAAGGTCCATGCTGACCAACACCCAGAGCAGGATTGTTTCCGAGGTGTACACCCTTCGCATGCCGGCGTCACCACATATTGCGGCCCGGGAGGAAAATATAACCATAAAAAAGGAGCGTATTCTGGAAGCATATCGCCAGTTGCCTGAACTGGAAGGCTACCTGGTCATTGAAGGTGCCGGTGGATTGCTGGTGCCTTTTGCGGATGATTACTTTGTGGCTGACCTGATCAGGGATCTGGAAGCCCGCGTAGTGATTGTCAGCAGGAATTATCTGGGCAGTATCAACCATTCCCTGCTCACTGCAAAAGTGCTGAAGGATATGGGTGCTGATGTGGCGGGCTGGATATTCAATGATCAGTATCTTCAATACGAAGAGGAAATCGTACAATGGAGTGGATACCCCAGGATTGGCTCCATTCCTCGGGCAGATCTACCGGACCGGTCATTTGTACAGGAACAAGCAAGGCGCATTGCACCGGCCCTGAAACAAATGCTATGACAAAAAAAGAGGCAAGGCAATATTTCAGGAGTAAACGGGCAGACATCAGCGTTGCGCAAATGGAGAAATGGAAGGATCTCATGCTGATCCACTTTCAACAGGCTGAACTGCCATTTCTCAGTACGGTGCACACCTTTTTGCCCATCGAAGAAAAAAAAGAACCCGATACGGAACCGCTGATTCGGTATCTTGAATTTATGAACCCAGGCATCCGGACCATCGTTCCGAAAGTGATAGACCCGGAGACCATGGTTCATGTTTCGGTGAATGACGATACCGAATATGTACAAAACGAGTTAGGCATTCTGGAACCGGTGGAGGGTGAATTGATTGATCCGATTGACATGGATCTTGTGTTTGTGCCTTTACTTGCTTTTGATACGGAGGGGAACCGCGTGGGATTTGGCAAAGGATACTATGATCGATTTCTGGCAGCATGCCGGTCTGATGTGATTAAGGTTGGCTTGTCATTTTTTCCGCCGATTGGTAAAGTAGAGGATATAGACACCTGGGATATCCCATTGACCTATTGTATAACACCTGAACGGATGTATGAATTTTAATACCTTTTTTCTACGCAGTTTCAGGATCCTTTTGTTTCCGTTTGCTATATTGTATGGCCTGATTCTGCGTATACGGAATTTCATGTATGATCACCATTGGCTGAAGTCCACATCGTTTAACCTGCCCATCATCAATGTCGGGAATTTAAGTGTAGGCGGTACTGGAAAAAGCCCCATGGTGGACTACCTCGTGAACATGCTGAAACAGCAATACCATCTAGGGACAATCAGCAGGGGATACAAAAGGCGTTCCGAGGGATATCTTCTGGCAAACGATACAACTACCGCTGTTGAAATCGGCGACGAGCCCATGCAGTTTCACCTCAGACATCCGGATATTGCCGTGGCTGTGGGGGAGGAGAGAATCGTGGCCGTTCCACAGTTGCTCTATGACAGGCCAGAGACCCAGCTGATCATTTTAGACGATGCTTTTCAGCACCGTGCGATCACACCGGGCTTCAATATTTTGCTGACCGATTACAGCAATCTCTACACCCGGGATTTTTACCTTCCTACCGGGGACCTTCGGGACAATCTGTCCAGCGCTGCAAGGGCACAGATCATCATTGTGACCAAATGCCCGCGGGATCTTGGCGAAACGGAAAAACAACAGATCATACAGGAACTGAAACCACTGCCTCACCAGACGGTGTTATTCACCTGTATCCACTACGGCAGGCTCTATCATATCGTAAGACAAAGTCCGAGCGACTTGTCTAAAGATGCCGAGATCCTCCTGGTTTGCGGGATTGCCAATCCGGGGCCATTGACAAAATTTATTGAAGTGAACTGCAGTTCATATGAGGCTATGTTTTTCAACGACCACCATATTTTCAGTATTGATGACCTGAAGGATATATATCACCGTTATGAAAACATGCGTGGACCCGGGAAATTGATGGTCACCACTGAAAAAGATGCTGTTCGGTTGGTTAAGTTCAGGCATGAACTAAGGGACATGCCTATGTTTTCCATAACTTGTAGTAAAATTTCAATTGCTTCAGATCCATAATCTCTTTCATTATCAGGCTTATATAAATAATAAGCTTCGTCGATAAACAAAACTCCGCCCATAGCTTTTTTTAGTACTTCTTTTGTTTTTGGAGCAGTATGTCCTATATATTGTCCAACTAAATCATCTCTCGTTACAGTTAATAAATGTCCTTTTTGAATATAACCTAACTGAAATAAAATATCAGCCATTTTTAAACCAACAGTTGTTTTACCAGTTCCTGGACTTCCTGTAAATGACATGTGTAACACTGGACTTCCTGCAGTAATGCCTAAATTTCTTCGTAATTTATCGATTAATAACAATGCCGCAATTTCGCGAATACGTCCTTTTACTGGGGCTAAACCAACTAATTCTTCATCTAATAAGTGTAAAATTTTAGCGATTTCTGTTTTAGCGTATTCTTCCTGTAAATTTACTTGAGTTGTGTTTATCATATTTAGTAATTTTTTT
>JBEISY010000450.1:0-2035 GCA_040375175.1 Chitinophagaceae bacterium | reverse complement strand
GGTTTTTGTTTTTTGTTTTTCTTTTTTGTCTTTGGGTTTCGGTTTTACAGATTGCCCCTCTGCTGTATCTTCCACATACAACACCCACTCATAGTCAAGCTGCCGCTTCGTTAGATTTGCCGCAACCAGTTTCACCCTCACTTTATCGCCCATCCGGAAACTGCGCCCACTGCGCCGGCCTACAAGCGCATAGTCTTCTTCCACATGCCTGAAATCATCATAATCCAACAGGCTCTGCACACTCACGAGTCCTTCGCATTTATGATCAACCGTTTCTGCCCAGAAGCCGAAGCTGGCCACACCACTCACCACCGCATCAAACTCTTCGCCCACAAACTGCTTCATGAACTCCACCTGTTTGTACTTATTGGCAGCACGTTCACTCTCCATCGCAGCACGTTCCCGCTCACTGCTGTGCTTGCATTTCTCTGCCATTTTTTTGTCGGCCTTTGGCTTATTATCAAGACATTCCTGCAATACACGATGTACGATCACATCAGGATAACGCCGTATCGGTGAGGTAAAATGACAGTAGTGTTCAAACGAAAGTCCATAGTGGCCAATGTTTTCGGTTGTATAAATGGCCTTGGCCATTGTTCGAATCCCGAGTTGCTCCAACACATGCTGCTCCGGTTTCCCGGCAACCCTTTGCAACATATCGTTGAAAGAAGTGGCAATGCCATCGGGACTTGAGGCATCAAAATGATACCCAAATTTCTTCGCAAAAGCAACAAAGGGTAATAGCTTCTCCTGGTCTGGTTGATCATGCACGCGATAAGGGAATGGAACCGGCTTCTTATTTACTTTTATCTTGGAGACATTCTCGGCCACGGTCTTGTTCGCCAGCAACATGAATTCCTCTATCAACTGATGGGATTCCTTGCTTTCCTTCACTACAATGCCAATAGGCTTTCCATCTTCATCCAGCTTAAATCTAACCTCCTGGGACGAGAAGTTGATGGCTCCCTTTTTGAATCGTTGCTTTCTAAAATGTTGGGCAAGATCATTCAGGATCAGGATCTCGCTGCTGTATAAACCCTCCTTCGTTTCAATGATCTTTTGCACATCTTCATAGGTGAACCGATGGTTGGAATGAATTGCGGTGCGCCCTATCCAATATTGCTTAACCTCGCCTTTGGCAGTGACCTGGAACACGCAGGAGAAAGTGAGCTTGTCCTCATGCGGACGCAGGGAACACAGTTCATTGGATATTCTCTCCGGAAGCATGGGAAGTACGCGGTCAGGCAGATATACCGAGGTGGCCCTTTCAAATGCTTCTTTATCCAAGTCAGATCCTTCTTCCAGGTAATGACTCACGTCGGCAATGTGCACACCAATCTCGTAGACGCCAGACTTGAGTTTTCGGAAACTGATGGCATCATCGAAATCCTTGGCATCAACAGGGTCAATGGTAAAGGTCAGGATATCCCTTAAGTCTTTTCGTTTGGCGATCTCTGCTGAACTGATGATATCTGGGAGCCTATGTGCTTCCTCCAGTGCGTCATCGGAAAAATTCAACGGGAACCCACTGCCCACAAGAATTTCTTTCATGGCCATATCATTCGTATCCCTGTCGTCAAGTACACTCACTACGGCACCATGCGGATTCTTGTCCGTCTTGTTCCACCCTACAAATTTTACCACCACCCTGTCTCCATCCTTAGCATTGTTAAGGGACTGGGTAGGTACATAAAAATCAGGAACCTTCCTGCTTCCGTCCGCTATGAAAAAAGCAAAGTCTTTGTTGGCTTCAAGCCTTCCGATGTATTCTGTCTGCTTACGTTCCAGAACCTCTGTAACGATACCTTCGGAGCGGCTGCCCCGGTCTCTTGTAATGACTGCCCGTACTTTGTCACCGTGGAAAGCCCTGTTGATATCAGAAGGCCTGACGAGGATATCTTTCTGGAGGTTATCAACGATGACGAATCCCATTCCTGAACGGGTGATATCCAGCGTCCCCACATATCCTTCTTCTGTACGATGTTTCTGTTTCTTTGGTTTTGCTTGTTGCTTTTTTCCCATGTGGATCAGGTTT
>JBEISY010000124.1:0-5770 GCA_040375175.1 Chitinophagaceae bacterium | reverse complement strand
CATTCTGGTAAAAGGGATACGATCCTCACCTTCAAAGGACATGTGGAAGCACCGAACTGGCATCGGGACAATTACCTGATCGTGAACAGTTATGGTAAGCTGTATACCATTGATCTGAATAGCAAGAAGATGTCAATGCTGAACACTGGCACTGCAAAGTCGTGCAACAATGATCACCTGATCTCGCCCGACGGCAAATGGCTAGGCATCAGCAATGCCGATCCCAGCGATACCTCCAGTAAGTCATACAAGTCCGTCATTTATATTATGCCCATCAGCGGTGGCCAGCCCAAACGTGTAACACCGGAGGTACCCTCATACCTGCATGGCTGGAGTCCGGATGGGAGAACCCTGGCATACTGCGCAGAGCGGAACGGTGATTATGATGTGTACACGATACCAGTGGAGGGCGGTGTTGAGAAAAGGATCACTACCACTGAAGGACTTGATGATGGTCCGGAATATTCTCCCGATGGGAAACACATTTATTTCAATTCATACCGAAGTGGCCATATGCATATCTGGCGCATGCTCGCAGACGGGAGCCAGCCAGAGCAACTGACTTTTGATGAGAATTCCAATTGGTTCGCCCATCCATCGCCAGATAATCAATACATCGTTTACATTGCTTACACCTCAGACGAGAAGCAGCAGCATCTCTTTGGAAAGGATGTAAAGTTGCGGTTGATGAATTTGAAGACGAAGAAGATCAGAGATCTCACATCTGTTTTTTATGGCGGTCAGGGCACCATCAATGTACCTTCCTGGAGCGCGGATAGCAAGCAACTTGCATTTGTGAGTTATAAGGTGGAGTGATTCAAAACTATACTTGCAGCATTTGCCTTTACAGCTATGGCTATAATACTCCCTTTTTTCGAGACCAAAAGGGTGCTTTGCCAGGTTAAGATTCTGGTGGTTTCATTGGTAATCCAGCCTTCTGGCGTTTCGCCGATATTGTCTTTGGCGAAATTATCAAAGTACAGGATTGTGGTTCCGGGTACAGAATTGCACTTGCTGTACACTTGCAGGTTGGCCTTGTCTGAACCAACTTTATTGTTAGCGTTATCTACGGTTTGCTGTGCTTTGTCTTTGATTTTTTTCAACAGTTGGGCCTGGCGGTTTTGAAGGGTAACAAGCGCGATGATGAAGATGATGAGGCATTTCATGTGACCCGTTTTAATTGTTCCTCCAAATATGGAGAAGGGGACGCCCCGATGTATCCTGTGATAAGGGATTTATGCATTTTCTTGGTATTTTACAGGTGATGAAGCATCGTGTTATAATCATTACCGGCGTGTCCGGTAGCGGAAAAACCTCTGTGGGCGAGGCATTGAGCAAACTGACCCACCTGCCTTTTTTTGATGGGGATGATTTTCATCCGGAGCTGAACAAGGAAAAGATGGCGGCGGGTATTCCATTGGATGATACAGATCGCAGACCATGGCTGGCGGCCATGAATGCTTTTATCAGGGAACACCTGGAAAGGGGAAGCCTGATCATTGCCTGTTCTGCGCTGAAAGAGATTTACCGGCAATGGCTAACCGAAGATTTGGATGCCGGCGCAGTGGCATGGTTTCATCTGCATGGACCCTATGAATTGATCTATCAGCGGATGGTAGTACGCAAGGGTCATTATATGGCTGCCGATATGTTGCAATCGCAGTTCAGCGATTATGAATTTCCGAGTGAAGGGAGGGTGATTAGTGTGGATGCAATGGTGGAAGAAATCGCGGTCAAGATCCTCAAGGTGCTTGGAAGCATTCAACCATCGGTAGGACTGATTGGCCTGGGCGTCATGGGAACCAGTCTTGCCAGAAACATTGCCCGTTCTCATTTTCCGTTGGCGATATATAACCGAAGAGTGGAGGGGAAGGAAGAAGGGGTGGCGGAAAGGGTGAGGGCGCAGTATCAGGAGTTAGGGCATGCGTTTTCTTTTGAGGACATGCAGGCCTTTTTGGCTGCGCTTGCGCCACCGAGGCAGATCATCATGATGGTGAATGCAGGAAAAGCGGTGGATGCTGTGATAGATGAATTGTTGCCGGGGTTGCAATCCGGTGATGTGTTGATCGATGGTGGAAATTCGCATTATTCGGATACGGTTCGCCGTGAGCAGATGCTAAGGTTGAAAGGCGTGCATTTTGTTGGCGCAGGCATCTCCGGTGGCGAGGAAGGTGCATTGCATGGTCCTGCCATCATGCCGGGCGGGAGCCGTGAGGGATATGGAGTTGTAAAAGAACTACTGGATGCGATTGCTGCGAGGAATACAAAAGGAGAAGTTTGTTGTCAGTATATCGGTGAAGAAGGTTCTGGTCATTTTGTAAAGATGGTACATAACGGTATCGAGTATGCGGAGATGGCGTTGATTGCGGACGTATATACTTATTTACGATATGGAACGGGTATGCCAGTGGCTGATGTTGCCCGTTTGTTTGAATCATGGAACAAAGGGGATACTGCCAGTTACCTGCTGGAGATCACCATCGATATCCTTCGATATCATGATGAGGACGGTGGTCTGTTACTGGATAAGATTCTTGACCAGGCGGGGAACAAAGGCACGGGGAGTTGGACCTCAGTAGCTGCCGCTGAACTGGGCGTTGCCGCACCTTCATTGACGGCAGCATTATACGCACGATATGTGTCTGCAGGGCATGCACAACGCCAGCAATATGCATCTGTTTATGCCATGGATTATGAAGCGCAACAGCCGGATCTGCTTGCCCTGCAGATGGCTTATCAGTTGTGCAGGCTCATGCATCACCACCAGGGTTTTTCACTGATCCGTGCTGCATCCGATGCGCATGGGTGGAAGGTGGATATGGCTTCATTACTGACGATCTGGTCAGGAGGATGTATCATTCGTTCTGTATTATTGGGTTTGCTGAAGGAAGGTTGGAACGATGCCGGCGGAGATGTACTGATGCATTCGTATACCCGCAGCCTGGCTGCTGGATATTTTACACAGATACAAACTGCGATTTTAAAGGTGGGCGGATCGGTTGCGGCCAGTCCGGTGATGATGGCAGGGCTGCAATATTTTAAGCAATGTACCGAGGCGCGAAGCAATGCGTATATGATCCAGGCGCAGCGGGATTATTTTGGCGCGCACTCCTTTATCCTTACTGCAGATCCGTTGAAAGTGAGCAGGCATGTTGATTGGAAAGGGAGAAGATAAAGGGAGAAGTTGGAAGACCTGCGAACTGGAATATGCTGTAGAAATAGCTTACAAGGGTACTTACGCAAAAAATAGTTTTGGCGGATTAAATATTCATCGTAATATTGCGATAGATATGGGCGCAACAAAATCGGAGGAGTTTAGTGTCAGGGAGAACCGGGTGGCAAAATATGCCAAGGCTTTGGCGCATCCTGCCAGGGTAGCCATTCTCAAATTGCTGGCTAAGAAAGCGGCTTGCCAATGCGGGGATATTGTAGATGAGTTACCGCTATCCCAAAGTACAGTATCACAGCATTTGAAGGAGTTGAAAGCAGCGGGCTTGATCACAGGTGAAATCGAAGGCGTGAAAGTATGTTATTGTATCAATGTGGAAGAGTGGAAGCTCGCACAGGCAACCCTGAATGAATTGTTCAACAGCAGGAAGGATATCATCCAGTGTTGCTGATTTTTTTTGTGTTAATTCATCGTAATATTTCGATTAATTTAAAATAAAGGGATCATGGAAACGCAAGAACAATTGAAAGCACTGGTAAAGGAAAAATATACGGAGATCGCGTTGCAAGACAAAGAGACCAATCAGAGCTCCTGTTGCGGAGCCGGTGGTTGTTCCACGGAGGTGTATAACATTATGACTGACGATTACACAACTCTGGAGGGGTATAATCCCGATGCGGATCTGGGTTTGGGTTGTGGTCTTCCCACTCAATTTGCAAAGATCAGGAAAGGGGATGTAGTGATTGACCTTGGAAGCGGTGCGGGTAACGATGCATTTGTGGCACGGCATGAAACGGGTGCGGATGGCAAAGTGATCGGTATTGACTTCACGCCCGCCATGATTAATCGCGCTCGGATGAATGCGGAGAAACTGGGATTTTACAATGTAGAGTTTCGCCAGGGAGACATTGAGCAGATGCCGGTAAGTGCAAATATGGCTGATGTAGTGGTGAGCAACTGTGTACTTAACCTTGTTCCAAATAAAGATGCAGTGATAAAAGAGATTTGCAGGGTGTTGAAACCAGGGGGCCATTTCTCTATCTCTGATATTGTTTTGGAGGGCCAATTACCGGAAGCGATCCGGACTGCAGCCGAGATGTATGCCGGTTGCGTATCGGGCGCTATTCAAAGGCAGGTGTATATGGAGTTGATTGAGCAGAATGGATTTATGAATATAACGGTACAAAAAGATAAGGCGATCATCGTTCCTGATGATATTCTTTCTAATTATCTCTCAGCGGAAGAGATTGCGGCATTCAGGGCATCCGGAACAGGCATACGGAGTATAACCGTTTATGCAGAGAAGCCAAAAGAAGCAAGGGCTTGCTGCGGGCCGGATTGTTGTTAAATCCCGATATTTAAACGTATGATCATACAGGAAGCAACCACCGCGCATCGCGGGCCAATACTGGAGCTGTTGACAGCAAATAAATTGCCATCAGAAGATATTAGCGTAACGCTTGATCATTTTTGGGTGGCGTTGGAGAACGAGCAAGTAGTAGGTGCGATTGGCTTGGAGATGTACGGCCAGTACGGACTATTGCGATCTATGGTAGTGGCAGACGCATCCAGGGGTAAGGGTATTGCCGCGATGCTGCTGAATAAGCTAGAGGGCCAGGCGGAAAAAATAGGTATCGATGAAGTTTTTCTTTTGACAGAAACTGCACCTGATTATTTTTTGCGGCATGGATACACGGAAACGCTTAGGGACGCAGTACCTGAGCCCCTTAGGGCTTCTTCTGAGTTCAGCCATGTTTGTCCGGCCAGTGCCCGCATATTGTCTAAAACAATCAGTCATTCATGAAAACAATACTTGTATTATGTACCGGCAACAGTTGCCGGAGCCAGATAGCGGAAGGATATCTCCGTTTTTTTGCTGGGGACAAAGCGAAAGTGTATAGTGCCGGAGTGGAGACACACGGTGTGAATCCAAAGGCCATCGCAACCATGAAAGAGGATGGGATCGATATTTCGGGACATACGTCAAACCATATTGACGAGTACCGAAACATGCCGGTAGATTATGTGATCACTGTTTGTGATTCTGCGAGGGAGCGTTGTCCCTATTTTCCTTCATCGGCAACTCTTTTCCACCACAATTTCCCGGATCCTGCCAAGGCCGTTGGTACGGAGGAAGAGGTGAAGGCTGCATTCAGGTCTGTCAGGGAACAAATGAAAGCCTACGCGGCGGCATTTGTAGTGGAACATATTGGTTGAATAGGAAGGGATTTTACCGTCAAAGTTTATTGACAATGCGTTTAAATTATTCTTATCTTGAATAGATCTGTTTGCCTGCGGACAACCAGCGTTCATCCATAAATACATCCTCATGCGAAAATTCATCCCTCTGGCGATCATTTTATGGGCTATTGTTTTATTTGCCATAGCCTGTCAGCAATCTCCGGAAACATCAACTGTTGCGGTGTCAACGGGTACCGACAGTCTCAAATTCAATGGCTATGCCTCCCAGGTGAAATGGGGCGAGCACCTGGTCACGGTAGGTGGCTGTCATGATTGTCACACCCCTAAAAAATTTGGGCCCAACGGAATGGAGCCGGATATGACTTTAGCGCTTTCTGGTCATCCGACGGCGGCACCCAT
>JBEISY010000349.1:0-2992 GCA_040375175.1 Chitinophagaceae bacterium | reverse complement strand
GAAGGGGATCGTATTGCTGGTGAATAAATGGGACCTGATGGAGAAAGAAACCAATACGGCAAGGGACTATGAGCGGGAATTGAAAAAACGAATTGCCCCATTTAGTGATGTCCCTGTGCTTTTCGTCTCGGCCAAGGAAAAGACGAGGATCTTCAAAGCGGTGGAACTGGCCCTGGAAGTATTTGAGAGCAGAACCCGTAAGATACCCACCTCCAGGCTCAATGAGGTCATGCTTAAAGCCGTGGAAGCCTATCATGCCCCGTCTGTTAGGGGAAATCCTGTCCGGATCAAGTATGTTACCCAACTGCCAACCCAAGTGCCCAGTTTTGCATTCTTTGCCAACTACCCGGATGACATCAAGAACCCTTATCGCAACTACCTGGAAAACAAGCTCCGGGAACACTTTAACTTTAGTGGGGTGCCGGTGCGGATCTTTTTCCGCAAAAAGTAGTAGAAACGACTGATTTTGTTTGGAAAAATGGCAGAAAAGACGTTACTTTGCGCCACCATTTTCAAAATCAAAATCTACAATGAAAAAAGTATTAGCAATCTTCGCCGTAGCTGCTGTATTCGCAGCTTGTAACAACCCTTCTGAATCTGCAGCTGCTGCCGCTGACTCAGTTTCTGCAACCATCGATTCTACTGCTTCTGCAGTATCTAACTTGGCTGATTCAGCTAAAGCTGCTATCGATTCTACAGCTGCTAAAGTTGATTCAACTGTAAAAGCTGCTACTGATTCAGTAAAGGCTAAAGTTCAAGAAATTAAGAAGTAATTGCTTCTGACGATACAATAAAAAGCCCCCGCTGGTCGGGGGTTTTTTATTTGTCAGTTATTTGAGGCGGCCGAGGATCTTTTTGACCTGTTTGGTGAAGCCGGCCAGTTCCTCTTTCTTGTGTTGGATGAAACCATTGTCTTCAAGGCTACCCACTACCTTATCCATTTCTTTTTCGTCCTCATAGACCATTTGCCTGAATGGGTTTTCATAGTCTTTTTTTCTGGAGGCGATGATACCCTCGTTGATCCAGGTGAAGGTTTGGATGCCTTCTTTCAGCCATTGGCTAACCGATTCAAGGGTGGGTCTGCCTTTTGTTTCTGAGATTTCAATGAGTGAAGCGTATGCGTGTTGGAACACCTGTTCCGGATAGGCTTCTGTTTGCTTGAGATAGAATTGATGGACACCTTCCCAGTCCTTGATTTTACCTTTATGGATCGCTTCCCGGAAGTTTGAAAAAGCGGCTTCTGGAATTAGCTGCCCGCCGAGGCTGATCCAGTTTTTTCGATGGCTTCTGGCCGGAAGGGTAGCCAGTGCTGATTTCGGGTTGGGTTGATCCAGATTTTTGATGAGATGCTGAATGCCGTAGAAGCGGATCATGCTGACGTACATGTCAAACGCCTTCTGTACTTTGAACAGGATTACTTTACGGTCTGTATTTTCAAATCCTTCGGCAAGGATCTCCAATTGTTCAACAAGAGGATCTTTGCGGTTAAGCAGGTCTTTACCTGTTTTGATGCATTTGGTAAAGTCTTTTTCCGAAGGGTTCGCTGCCCTTCCTGTGAATCCGGCCAGCAGTTCCAGAGCGTCAAACATTTCATTGATGCTATCGGGTGCGAGGTAGGCTGTTTCCAGGTGCTGGTGCCTGGTTTTACGGGAATCCCTCGATCCATATTTCCATTCATTGCGGGTCAATGCATATAGGTTATACATGAACCAATAGGCGGGCATGATCACGAGACGATCATGTGCAACATCATTGCTGACGAGGGAAAATGGTAATTTGATATTTAACTCAGCCGGAAAATCTCCTTTGCTGATAATAGTGAAGCTGGCAAACTTTGAGTTATGCTTCAGGCTCACACAAAGGCCAGGCCAGAATCCTCTTCCCGCCTGTAGTTCACCATCGGCACTGCGGGAGTTATGATTTGAGCCGATGGTTGCGCCTGCAGCCATATTGGATTGTCCCTGAATGAGTGCAGCACACAGAAAAGAGTTGTTATGGTGTTGTTCGTGAAATGGGAAGATCAAAGAATTCAATACCTCACAACAGGAGATCGTTGAATTGTCGCCCAGGTAGGAGTTGATCAGCCTGGCGCCGTACTTTAATTGTGAATGCGAAGCCATGAAGAAACGTACGGCTTTTACACCGTAGAAAAGTTTACAGCCTTCCCCAACAACGCCATTGACGAGCTCACAACCTTCCCCAATCTGCGATGTGGCCTCTGCAGAGCTATTGATGGTAAGATTCTTCAATTTGTTGGCACCCTTGATATACACATCGGTACCCATCCATACGTCTTTGATGATCCGCGAGTTCTTGATCACGGTGCGGTCCCCGATCTTGCCATAATATCCCCGTTGTTTGTCAAACTGTTTTTCCGTGAATGCCATAAAGCGGTTGAGCATCTGCTCATCGTTCCGGAATTTGGCCCACATAAAAGCATCACCCGGAAGCATTCCATTGAAAGGGATGATTTTCCTGCCGGCATTTTCATTACAGACCTCCAGCCAGATCCTGATGTTTTCAGGTTCTCCCTGCTTGACGATACCATTACCGAACTTGGCCACGCTTGTTGTAGCCAGTTCATTCACGTTTACGATCATCACATCATTTCCCAGAATATAATGACTCATGTAGTTTACGTTATCAATCACTACATTGTCTCCCAGGTCACAGCTGATGATGGTACTGTTATAGAGGCCCACGGCCATCCTGAGGTTGTGGAACTCCAGGAAATACGGTTCCAGTTTTCCGATCCTGACAAGGCCGTAGAATTTGCAATTCTTGACCAGGGACGGATTGAATGCGTCTGAGACGAGGATCTTATTCCAGTTGTCTGAACTATTGTTGTTGCGCACCAGCATTTCGATCTCAACGGCACTCAGTTGCCTGTATTCCGTGCCGTTTCGGTTCTGCCGGTTTCGAAGATGGTATTCATTTTTACCCTTGGGCAGGTATTCAGGCGCAAAGAAACCATACCCGATGTTAGACAAAG
>JBEISY010000449.1:0-2037 GCA_040375175.1 Chitinophagaceae bacterium | reverse complement strand
TTCCTTCTGAACCAAACGCCATCCGTTGTGGTCAATGCAGATGCAGGTAACGGTATCGGCTACACGGGAATACGGATCAGGGGGTCCGATGCCACCAGGATCAACATGACCATCAATGGCATCCCTTATAACGATGCAGAATCTCAAGGCCTGTTCTTTGTCAATCTTCCGGACCTTGCGTCTTCTGTCAACAGCATCCAGATCCAGCGCGGGGTGGGCACCAGCAGCAATGGCGCCGGTGCTTTTGGCGCCACCATGAACTTCATGACCAATGAACTCAACCCCGAAGCGTACGCGGAGATCAACAACAGTTACGGATCTTTCAACACCTGGAAGAACACGGTGAAAGTGGGTACCGGACTGATCAATAAACACTTCTCAGTGGACGCAAGGTTGTCTAACATCACCAGCGATGGGTTTGTGGACCGCGCTGCCACCAATCTTCAGAGTTTCTATACATCAGCAGCATATACCAGCGAAAAAAACTCGCTTCGGTTCAATGTATTCTCCGGAAAAGAAAAGACCTACCAGGCCTGGTATGGTATTCCTGAATCGAAACTGACAACAGACAGAACCTATAATGCAGCAGGAATGGAAAGACCGGGCGCTCCATATGACAATGAAACCGACAACTATCGGCAAACCCATTATCAGTTGTTTTACAACCAGGTCCTAAGTCCGGCGCTCACCCTCAACGTTGCGCTGTTCTATACGCGCGGATTGGGTTATTATGAGCAGTATAAAGCCGATGATGACTATGCAGATTATGGATTGCCTCCATTCACCATGGGCCGTGATACAGCCTTCAGTACTGACCTGATCCGGCAGTTATGGCTCGATAATCATTTTTTCGGCAATACCTTTTCTCTTCAATACAAGAAGAACAAATCCGAGTGGATCCTCGGTGGCGGCCTGTCCAAATACGTTGGCGACCACTACGGAAAGATTATCTGGGCCGAAGCGGGTGTTCCCGATGATTATACCTGGTACAACCTGGATGCCCTGAAAACGGACGCTAACCTTTACCTGAAATGGCAGCAAAAGCTGCCCAACAACCTCGTACTGTTTGCAGACGTCCAGGGGCGTTCTGTCAGGTATGATATCGATGGATTTCGTAACAATCCCGGCCTTACTATCCGCAACAATTGGTTTTTTGTAAACCCGAAAGCCGGACTAACCTATTCCGTCAACAACTGGAAAGCCTATCTCTCTTATGCCATCGCCAATAAGGAACCCAATCGGGACGATTTTGAAGCAGGTGCGGCGCAGCAACCTGTGCCGGAACAACTGCAAGACCTGGAATTGGGTATAGAAAAAAGGGGTACCACATTCAGCTGGGGTGCCACCCTGTTTCATATGCAATACAGGAACCAGTTGGTGCTAACAGGCCAGATCAATGATGTGGGTGCATATGCCCGCGTCAACATACCGCGCAGTTTCCGGACCGGAATTGAGCTTACCGCCACCTGGCGCCCCTCCACTTGGTTTGACCTGGCAGCCAACCTCGCCTACAGTGAGAATAAAGTTCGGGATTTCACGGCATTCTACGATGATTATGACGATGGCAGGCAAAAAACGGAGTTCTTCGAAAAATCGGATTTGTCGTTCTCCCCCCGCTGCGTCGGCGGAGCCACACTCAAAGTCCATCCCGCCCGGAACCTTGATCTCAGCCTGATCAATAAATATGTTTCCAGGCAGTATCTGGACAATACCTCCCGCAAAAGCAGGAGCCTGGATCCGTTTTTGGTGCAGGACCTTCGGGTTTCTTACAGGATCCTGCCAAAGTTCATGAAGGAAATCCTGCTTATCGGCCAGGTAAACAATCTGCTGAATGTGAAATACGAACCAAATGGTTATACGTTTTCCTACTATTTTGGCGGCAGCCTGCAGACGGAAAACTACTATTTCCCCATGGCTGGCACCAATGCGATGTTGGCTTTGAACCTGAAATTTTGATTTATTCGATCAACTTTATGATTTGAAACATATCCCTTGATCATTTTTACAAATTAAATACAAACTGACCGTGTCAATTGG
>JBEISY010000297.1:0-3424 GCA_040375175.1 Chitinophagaceae bacterium | reverse complement strand
CTGGCTTTTGACAAGTCAGCGCCGTTAAGCAATTGTCCCGCAAGATGTTTCCAGCCAAGATTCATCGAATGAAGATATGAACTACCAATCAGAAAAAATACGATTGAAAATTTCATCTGCCAGATTGTTAATCACCTGTTCCGCTAATTGTGTTTCTGCCTGCGGAAGGCTCAGGCTTGCCGCAAATGGATAGTTTCTTGTCACATCTGCCTCAAAGTTTCGCGAAGGTTTTACTTTGTTGACATACACGACATGCACCGTAACATTCAGGTTGTTACTGGAGGTCTGCTGATCGGAGATACCTGAAGTACTTACACTATAGTCCGTAATGACGGCCGAGATCTCATAGTCTGCCTCGCCATTGGTCTGGGTCAACCTCGTCTGGTTCACCACTTTCTGCCTGAGCTTATCTGTAAGCTTAGGTGCCAGTTGTGGATTATTATAACGGGCCCTGTTTTCGATCAGGTTTATCTTCACCGTCTTAGCCTCTGGTTCAATGGACACATCACGCGTGCCTACACGGCAGGTACCCTGTATACTCGCAACGGCCAGGAGCAATATGATCAGCTTCGTCCATTTCATCACTCTTCAATATTTTCTTCTTTCAACTGGCGCTACAAGGTTCGTTCACTGATTCCTAGATCCAGAGCAGCATCCTTACGCTTTCCCTTATGCTTTTTGAGCGCCTTCTCAATCAATTCTTTTTCTTTATCCACGATGTTCAAAGACTCTTCTACCTCCACATGATCATGAATCTCTTCTGGATTATAGATCATGGGTTGCGCTGCACCATTATGGACAGGCGCCAGGGGGGTGTCAATCTCCTTAAACCCACCATGGTCACGTAGCATGCTTTCATTGGCAAATACGGCAGCAGCACTGCTTGCCGTGGCGGGATTATGCAAAATCTCGAGAAACATTTTCTTCAGCTCTGTGACATCTTTTTTCATGTCAAAGAACAGTTTATAGAGTAAATCCCTCTCGCTGGCAAAATCCGAACCGGCACCATTACCGTTTAAATGCCCTTGTGGCGCCAATATCGGCAAACGTTGCTGCCGGTTGTCTGGTAAAAAACGCTGCATAATGACTCCCGTTACTGCTTTATCTTTTGATAACACAGACACCTGTTCTGCAATATTCTTTAGCTCGCGTACATTACCTGGCCAGGTGTACTCTTCAATAACACGCCTTGCTTCGTCGTCCAGCTGGATAGGTGCTGTTTTATATTTTTCCGCAAAATCAACACAGAATTTACGGAACAACAAAACGATATCTTCTTTACGATCCCGGAGTGAGGGGACCCTGATCGGAACAGTATTTAACCGGTAGAAGAGGTCTTCTCTGAACTTACCGTTTTGTGTACCTGCCAGTAAATCTTTATTTGTTGCTGCTATAACACGCACATCTGTTTTCTGCACTTTGGAAGATCCTACGCGAATATACTCGCCAGTCTCCAGCACACGCAACAACCTGGCCTGGGTGCCTAGGGGCATCTCGCCAATTTCATCCAGGAAAATAGTGCCACCATTGACCGTTTCAAAATATCCTTTTCGGCTATCCATGGCTCCGGTGAAGGAACCTTTTTCATGACCGAATAATTCTGAGTCGATGGTGCCCTCCGGTATGGCGCCACAGTTGACCGCAATAAAAGGATTATGTTTCCTTGAACTCAGTGCATGAATGATCTGTGAGAAAACTTCTTTACCAACGCCACTCTCACCATAAATCAAAACAGTCAGATCCGTATTCGCTACCTGTGACGCCACCTGCAATGCATAGTTCAATGCAGTGGAGTTGCCGATGATACTAAACCTGTTTTTTATCAGTTGAAGATCCATTTCTTAAATGATTTTTCCTAACAATGTCCCTTGGGTACAATCGTTGACTTTAACCAATACATAATCGCCAGGCTGGAGGTTTTTGTTTTGCTTCGGGAACACCACAACCTTACTTTGACTGGTTCTTCCCATCCAATCCTGCCTACTGCGTTTTGATTCTCCCTCAATCAGTACCTTGAAGGTTTTACCAAGATCTCTTTTGTTGCTTTCCAGAGAAAGCCTGTTCTGAAGCGCCACAATCTCTTCCAGTCTTTTGCGCTTTACCTCCAGAGGCACATCATCTTCATATCTCCTGGCGGCAAGGGTACCAGGGCGTTCTGAATACATGAACATGTATGAGAAATCGTATTTGCTTTGCTCCATGAGGTCAAGCGTGTCTTTGTGATCTTCATCCGTCTCTGTACAAAACCCTGTGATGATATCTGAACTGATACCGCAATCAGGCATGACTTCCATGATCCTTTTCACTTTGGCCAGATACCATTCCCTTGTGTAGGTGCGATTCATCAATTGCAGAATCCTGGTAGAACCACTTTGAACAGGAAGGTGAATGTATTTACAAATGTTTTCATGTTTCACCATCACGTGCAGCACTTCATCCGTAATATCTTTGGGGTGCGAAGTGCTAAACCTTACCCGCAGGTTCGGATTAACCTGTGCAACCATTTCCAGTAAATTAGCAAAGGTTACCTGTATGCCAGTTTCCGGATGGTGCCAGTAATAGCTGTCCACATTTTGTCCTAATAAGGTCACTTCTTTATATCCCTTATCCCAGAGATCCCTGCATTCAGCAACAATGGAATAGGCGTCCCTTGAACGTTCACGTCCTCGTGTAAATGGAACCACACAGAATGCACACATATTGTTACAGCCGCGCATAATGCTTACAAACGCGCTAACCCCGTTGCTATTCAAACGCACTGGCGATATATCTGCGTATGTCTCTTCACGGCTTAATAACACGTTGACGCCTTTCTGACCACCATCTGCCTGGTTGATCAAAACCGGAAGGGTTCTGTAGGCATCGGGACCTACCACCATATCCACCAGTTTCTCTTCCTCCAGTAACGTAGTTTTCAGGCGTTCTGCCATACAGCCCAGCATCCCGATCAACATTCCGGGATTGCTTTTTTTAAGGCTCTTAAACTCAGTCAGTCTTTTCCGGACGGTCTGTTCTGCTTTTTCCCTGATACTACAAGTGTTCAGGAAAACAAGATCAGCCTCTTCCGCATTGCGGGTAGCCCCATAACCACTTTCCTGAAGGATGGATGCTATGATTTCACTGTCTGCAAAGTTCATCTGGCATCCATAACTCTCGATATAGAATTTCCGGGCATAGCTTCGGGTGTCACCTACTTTAGGGGCTATGGCTTCGCCCTGCCGCGCTTCGTCCTGTAAATTTCTGATCAAGTCAACCATAGTTTAAAAAAGAACAACAAAAATACGACAATTTGTCATACCAGTTTCGATGGAAGCATTTCAAACCTTAATTTTAAGTTGATTTTGAGAATTCTGCTATGGATATTATGGTTTATCCCTTGGTCCGCTGTTGCGCAGCTGCGTGATGGTAGCCTGGAGGGCTACCT
>JBEISY010000280.1:0-3629 GCA_040375175.1 Chitinophagaceae bacterium | reverse complement strand
TGCAGAAATGGCACGCCGACTGAACCAGGAAGCAGCGAAGAGCATTAAGTTCGGCGGGCTCACAGAAGAAGAAGCACTGAAGATGGTGACCATCAACCCTGCAAAAATGTTGCGCGTTGATGAAAAGGTGGGCAGCATCAAGGTAGGTAAAGATGCGGATCTTGTTTTGTGGAACGATAACCCACTGAGCATTTATGCGAGGTCAGAGAAAACCATCGTGGACGGTATTGTGTACTTCGACAGGGATAAAGAAGCCGAAAAACAAAAAGCGATCAATGCAGAGCGCATGCGCATCATCAACAAGATGATCGGTGAGAAAAGATCCGGTGGTCCTGTTGGTCCGGCCATGCCGTCTATGAACATCATTATGAACTGTGGTGATCATGATCATAGTCATGGACTGCTTACTGTAGAAGGAAACTAAGTCAACATTCAAAATTCAAAAAATGAAGAAATTAATCATAGCAGCCTTCGCACTTCTCCCCTTCACTTCTCCCTTGGCACAGGACGACGTCTATCCGGCCAAAGAATACAAGGGCCTACTGTTCATCAAAAACGGTACGGTTCACGTGGGCAACGGCCAGGTACTGGAGAATGCAACCATTAAGATCAGCAATGGCAAGATCGAACAGATCGGAACCAACCTTCCTATTCCGGTAGATGATGTGAAAGTATTTGATGCAACCGGAAAGCATGTGTATCCCGGACTGATCCTCGCCAACTCAAACCTCGGCTTGGTGGAAGTCAACAGTGTAAGGGCCAGCAGCGATGCCGAAGAAATAGGTGATTACAATACCGGTATTCGTTCCATCGTTGCATACAATACAGATTCCAAAGTCATCAATACCCTCAAACAAACGGGCGTATTGCTCGCGAATGTGGTGCCACAAGGTGGCATCATCAGCGGCACGTCAAGCATCGTTCAATTGGATGCATGGAACTGGGAAGATGCTGCTTACGTGATGGACAATGCCGTTCATTACAACATGCCTGATCTATTTGCAAGACCTAGTCGCTTTGGTGGATTCGGTCCTCAGGCCCCACAAGGAGATCCTGTGAAACAAGGCCTGGAAGAAATCGAGCAGACCAAGGCTTTCCTGAAAGAAGCAAGAGCATATGCACTTTCTACAGACAGGAAAGAAACCAACCTGAAGTTTGAAGCATTGAAAGGCTTGTTCGATAAATCGAAAAAGTTCTTTATTCACGCAGATATCGTGAAGCAAATGCTGATGGCCATCGACTTCAAAAAAGAACTCGGTCTTGACGTAGTGATCGTTGGCGGTAGCGAAAGTTTCCAGATCGCAGAATTGCTGAAACAAAACGATATCCCAGTGATTGTAAACCAAATGCATTCACTGCCAACCATGACAGAAGATGCGGTGGATCTGCCTTATAAACTTCCTGCACTATTGCAACAGGCTGGCGTACTCTACGCCATCAATGACGAAGACGGTCAGCATCGTGGAAAGAACCTGCCCTTCAATGCAGGTACTGCCGCTGCATATGGTTTAACCAAGGAACAAGCCCTGCAAGCCATTACGTTGAATGCAGCAAAGATCCTTGGTATTGCAAATAAAACCGGTTCCATTGAAGTGGGTAAGGATGCCAATATTGTGATCAGCACAGGAGATATCCTAGATATGCGCAGTAATAATATCACACATGCTTTTATCCAGGGCAGACAGTTGAGTCTTGACGACAAGCACAAACAGTTGTATGAACGTTATAAGTACAAGTACGGAATAAAGTAGATTTTCATTAACTACCTGGTCACAAAAATGCGCCTCGAAAGGGCGCATTTTTGTGACCAGGTAGTTAATGAAGGTGTTAGGAAGAACCGCGGCTTAACTTTTAAGCTTGGGGTAATCAAAGAATAGCAACATTTTTTCCGCCTTCCTGATCTCTTTCCACTCATTAGTATTTGCAGCAAATCCCAGCACACTGCAGGTTGGCATATTATCGATCCGGATGATCCCTAATGAGTTAGCGAAATCCGTGATCCCGTTGTTATGCGTAAAGATGGCGATGGATTGAAAATCATCACTGATGCCTTCGATTACATCGTAGATGGTTTCTGCCGAAGCATGATATAATTTGGGGATGCCGATGATGGCTCCGTCTTCTCTTTCATAGACCACAGCAAACAATTGCGCCGTTCTCCAGGCACGCACGGCAGTGCTTGACACCAGCGCATCCAGTTGAACATTTCGTTTTTTCAGTCTTGCCGCCATCGTGGGTGCGTCGCGCTTTCCCCTTTCATTCAATGGACGATCAAAGTCATCCACGTCAAAGGTCCAGTCGCTTTTGGCATGACGAACGATGTATAGTCTCTTCATAATTAAGCTAACCATTGTATACAGTTCGCAGTTCGCAAAGGTCGCAAGGTCGCAGGGAAACTGCGAACTGCGAACTGCGAACTAGATCAATATCCTCTGATATTCCTTCCTTCGTAATAATTAATAAACGCCTGGTTACACACCCTGTTCCCACCCTGCGTTGGATAACTGCCCGTGAAATACCAATCGCCGGTATTGGTAGGGCAGGAATCATGCAGGTCTTCAATGGTCTGAAAGATTAGCTCCACGGGAATGCTCACTTCCGGAGGCGTGATCAGTGTGGCGATCTTTGCCGAAATATCTTCTGGTGAAAACGGTTTATAAATCAGCCGAACCATGTTTTCCGTATGAAGTGTGCCCTGCCGCTGCATTTCTTTGCAGGCTTTATAAATGTCTTCAATCACATGGCTTTGGCCCCGATCTTTCAGCAATTCAATGGCAGCCCTAAAGGCGATGAAATCACCCAGCTTGCTCATATCGATACCGTAACAGTCCGGATACCTGATCTGTGGTGCGGAGGAAACGATGATCACGCGTTTCGGCTGAAGCCTGGACAGCATCCGTACGATGCTTTCCTTGAGCGTTGTTCCCCGCACAATAGAATCATCGATCACCACCAGCGTGTCTTCATTCCTGCGCACGGTACCGTACGTGATATCATACACGTGCTGCACCATCTCGGAACGGTTGGAATCTTCCGTAATAAAAGTCCGCATCTTCACGTCTTTGATGGCCACCTTCTCCACCCGGATTCTTCGGTTGATCATTTCCGATAGTTTCTCCTCGTCGAAGTCTTTCTCCCAACTCATGATCCGCTGGATCTTGACTTTATTGAGGTAGTCTTCCATTCCTTTCAGCAAACCATAAAATGCAGTCTCTGCGGTATTAGGAATAAAAGAAAATATCGTATTCTTTAAATCGTGGTTGATGTATTTCAGCACGGTAGAACTCAGGTGATGTCCGAGTGCGATCCGCTCCCGGTAAATCTTTTCATCGCTACCGCGGGAGAAATAGATCCGCTCAAAGCTACAGGCGCGGCGCTCTTTTGGTGTAAGGATCTGTTCTATGGTATAGCTTCCATTCGACTTCACGATCAATGCCTGCCCCGGCATCAGTTCAAGCACTTCATTCTCACCCACATTGAAACTGGTGCGGATGGCTGCACGTTCTGAAGCTGCCACTATAATCTCGTCTGTAATATAATAGTACGATGGACGGATGCCATGTTCGTCCCTGATCACAAATGAATCGCCATTGCCAAGCAATGCGCCAACATGATATCCGCCATCAAAC
>JBEISY010000406.1:0-2467 GCA_040375175.1 Chitinophagaceae bacterium | reverse complement strand
TTCCAGGCTCAACTCCAATACCGTTATGTATTTTGTTTGTACAGCTCTAGGCAGGTTGATGAAGACCAGGCCTGGGACAGGGCTCCAGGATATCTTCCCTACAACCTTATGCTGAAGGGAACTATTATTGCCCAGCACCCTGATCGATTTGATCTTATTGGTAAGTCCCTTGACCAATAGCGGTCCTTCAGAGTTACCAGACACAAACAGATAGAGTTTTGTAGAATCAGCGGATAACGTGGTGGGACCAAAAAAATGTCCCTTGGGTATTCCTGCCCTGCTGCCAAATATTGCTTCTCCGTTGGTTTTGTTCCAGCTACCCAATTCTCTCAGGATGTTTACCTGTTCTGCGGGAATAGTTCCGTCTTCTTTTGGTCCGATGTCCAACAAAAGATTTCCGCCATTGCTGACCACATCGGCAAAAATACTGATGATCTCAAAAGGCGTTTTCCAATTGTTGTCGGTCACTTTATACCCCCAGTTGTCGTTGGTGGTCATACAGAGTTCCCACCAGGGATACTTGGGCTGGCTCACCGGAATATTCTGTTCTGGCGTTTCGTAGTCTCCCCATCCTGCCAGTCTTCCGTTGAGGATTGACCTCGGATTCAACTTTAGGATTTCGGTTCGGATACGCATGGATTCCCATTCTTCGGCACTATGTTCCCAATCCCCATCGAACCACCACAGATCAGGTTTGTATAACTCATTGACTTCTTTCAATTGCCCGTGCATGAAATTCCGGAATCGCTGCCAACGTTCATAATCGTTTGCGATCTGATACCGTACACTATCTCTTGTAATGGCGGGATAATCCGGATGACTCCAATCTATGAGCGAGAAATAAGCACCCGCCTTGATCCCACGTTTACGTATAGCCGAATAAAAAGGCGCCAGCAGATCGCGCTTTGCGGGGGTATTGTCAACCACATCAAAATGCTTTGCCTTTGTGTTCCACAGTGCCACACCATCATGGTGCTTGGTGGTGATCACTGCGTAACCAGCACCTGAATACTGGATCAGCTCGGCCCATGCTTCAGGATCATAACGGGAGGCCGTAAATCCCTTTGTTTGCTGCATGTAGTCTGCCCAACTTAGTTTCCTGTTAAAGAAGGCCCAGCTTTCATCTGTGCCGTTGACCGCATAGATGCCCCAATGGATGAATATGCCCAGTTTAGCATTCTCATACCACTGCATTTTATCCCTGATCTCATCGGGATTCGTCTTCTGCTGCCCTTTAACAGCGGAAATCAACAGGAAGGAAAGTAAAAAAACAGCGTATCGCATGCATCAAATATTGGCGTCAAGTTAATGATTTACTACATTGCTGAAACATCAACCTTGCCATTGTTATGCGATATCTCCGGAAAATCCTCCTGGGTCTTGTAGCGCTCCTCGTGATCACGGCCATAGCGGTATTCATTTACCTGCAGTATCTGCAGACAAACCTTAACGATGAACTCACGCTCAAAGGGCTCAACGACAAAGTGGAGGTCTTGTACGATGACTACGGCATTCCGCATATCTATGCAAGCAATCAGGATGATCTTTTCCAGGCCTTCGGCTATGTGCATGCAAGGGACAGGCTCTTCCAAATGGAGATCCTGCGTAGGCTGGCAGATGGCAGGCTCTCAGAGGTCTTTGGTGATAAAGCATTACCTACGGATAAATTCTTCCGCACCCTCAGCCTGCGCGAACATGCGCGGATGTCCATCGATTCTCTGTACCAGGACAGCACCCTACCGTATGTGAAAGCAGCGAAGGCATACCTGCGGGGCGTGAACCAATACCTGGATCAGGGCAAGACGCCGATTGAATTCACACTGGCCGGTATTCCGAAACAACATTTCACGATGGAGGACATGTTGGTGGTTACCGGTTATATGGGATACACCTTTGTGGGCACTTTTAAAACCGAAACCATCGCCAGTTACATTTATGACGCACTGGGCCCACAATACTATAATGATGTGATGCAGCAATGGCCGGATAGCAATCATCGGATCGCTGTACAGGCGGGTGAAAAACGCAATACAGACAGTGCGATGAAAGTACTGGCGATGATGACGCAACAAATGGAACAACTCTCTACAACTCTTCCCTATCCTACCTTTCATGGCTCCAATGGCTGGGTTTTATCTGGCCAGAAAACCAAATCCGGCAAACCGATTTTATCCAATGATACGCACATGGCCTATGCACAACCCTCGGTGTGGTACGAGGCCTACCTGGAATGTCCGGGGTATAGCGTATATGGAAATTTCGTGGCCGGTGTAGCGCTGCCAGCGTTAGGCCATACCGCGCATGGGGCATGGGGCCTCACAATGTTTGAAAATGACGATGCGGATCTGTATCGTGAAAAGGCAAACCCGCAGGATCCCAACCAGGTTTGGTATAAAGACCATTGGGAACCTTTGCAGATCAGAAAAGAGATCATCAAGGTGAAGGGTAAGCCTGATGAAGTATTGGT
>JBEISY010000061.1:0-8131 GCA_040375175.1 Chitinophagaceae bacterium | reverse complement strand
CGGACTTCCGCCGTCTGGCCCCATGATCCCGGTGGTCACCAGCACAAAGTCAGTTTTCAACATTTTCAGTGCCCCTTTCACCATCTGGGAAGCAGTCTCTTTGCTCACTGCACCATGGTCCTTCAGGGTCTGGGGATTCACCGAAAGAATATCGGTCTTCACCGTGTTGGCATAGCTTACCACCGAGCCTTTGAAGTACACACTGCTGCCAGGGTTGGCCGTAAATAAATGGGCGATGTATCCGCCGGTGCAGCTCTCCGCCGTCCCCACCGTCTTTCCTTTTTCCTTTAATATATTGCCCACCACCTGCTGCATAGTGAGGTCCTGGTCAATCACCATCACATCGCTCACTTTCTGCTTAAGCATGTCAAATTCGGCTTCCAGCTCGGCCCTTAGTTTCTCACTTCTGCCCCTTGCCGAAAGCCTGAGTTTCACCATGCCGTAGTTGGGAAGATAAGCCAGCTTGATGTTGGATGGAAGGGTAGATTCAAAATCACTGATGCGTTCCGCCAGAAAAGATTCACCGATGCCAGCCGTCAACAGCGTACGATGAATGATCGGCGGCATTTGAAATTTTTCTTGAAGTGCGGGCAGTACATGATTGATCATCATACCTTTCATCTCGTGAGGAACGCCAGGCATGCTCACAAAAACCTTTCCTTCTTTTTCAAACAACATACCGGGTGCGGTACCTCGTCTGTTCTGGATAACGGTACACACATCCGGCACTTCTGCCTGCTTCAGGTTGCGTTCTATCATTGGCCTTTTCAGGATGTTGAGAAAAATGTTCTTGACGTTGTTCAGCGCATCTTCATTGACCACCAGTTTTCCGCCGAAGTATTGGCATAACAAAGGCTTCGTGATGTCATCGGCCGTGGGTCCCAGTCCGCCTGTTATGAGAATGATCTCACTCAACCGGCTTTCATCGTCCAGTGCCTTCCAGATATCTTCCCACACATCGCCGATGGCAACCCTTCGATGCACCCATATCCCAATCTTATTGAGCTCCTGCGCCATCCACGCACTGTTGGTATCGATGGTTTGTCCGATGAGCAATTCATCACCAATGGTGATGATCGATGCATACACATTTGCACTGGCCATAGACTTCAAATTTATTTGCCAAGAATACCGTCGAGACTCGCTTTACCAGGACCAATCAACAGGATGGCCAGATAGCCGGCCAGGAACAGTGAGCCATGCTCTCCGTCACCAAAGATATCACCGTTATGGGCTTTAAAAATGGCTACCAGCATCGCAATGGCCAAAACAACTACTACAACGCGCGTGAACAGACCTAAAATGAGAAACACAGAGCAGAAGAACTCGGCAAATACCACCAAGGCGAGGGACAGGGTAGGACCCAGACCAAGAAAATTCATGAAGTCTCCTTTGTATTTAGCAAAGTTCACCAGTTTATCATATCCATGCGGGATCATCAGTACACCCATTGCCACACGTAAGATAAATGTGGCCAGGTTGAACGAAAAATCGGTATACGCAATGCTGATCAGTTTTTTCATACAACAAATGTAATAAGCCCTTCGGTATTTTGATTTAACAAAAAATAGTCGGCGCGTTCGCCTATTCATTGACGTTTGGTCCGCTTTTTTATCCACAGCGGTATATAACCCCAATCGTTAACGAAGTGTTGGAGTAATTTTATCGTATTTAGTTTTTTTATAACAAGCGTTAGCGGACATTTACAATATGAGCGCCAGAATCATTTTATTGTTGTTGGTATGCTTATGCCTGCAGCAAACCCAAGCCCAGCAAACACGGATATATACGGACCCGCTGGAATCCTATCACAAAGCCAAAGAACTATACCAGAAGGAGCAATACAGCCTCGCTTACCCCATGTTCCGGGAACTCTCGGCCAACCGGCGGGAACCAGACTACAGCAATTACCGCATACCGTTTGAAGAAGTAGACTTCTATACTATTTCCTGCGCATTGCGCCAGAACGAAGGTACCGCAGAAGAGCAGGCATTGAGTTTTTCGGAGCTGCAATCCAACCAGGCCCTTCGCCAGAAGATGAGCTTTCAGCTTGGAGAATACTATTTCCGCCACAAGAAATACAGGGACGCCATCGATCTCTATGAAAAAACCAACGAGAAAAACCTGAGTGAAGAAGAAATCGCAGACATGAAATTTCACCAGGGATATAGCTATTTCACCCTGCAACAATTTGACAGGGCCAAGCCCCTGTTGAACAGTGTGCGTCTCATGCCGGATCATGCCAATTACAAAGATGCGAACTACTACTATGGTTTCATCGCGTTCAAGGATCGCCAGTACAATGATGCGATGGATGCATTTCGTAAGGTGGAAGATGATCCGGAGTATGGTAAGGTGGTTCCGTATTATATCGCCAACATCCTTTTTCTCCAGGGTAAAAAAGAAGAGGCATTGAAATATGCTGAATCCAACCTTAAGAAAACAAATATGGGTTTGTACGATGTGGAACTGAAGCGCATGGCAGGTCATGCATATTTTGAGAAACGTGATTTTGCGAAGGCGCTTCCTTACCTGGAAGCTTATATGGTGAAAACCCAGGATCCTTCCAGGGAAGATATCTACCAGGTCAGCTACAGTTACTATGATGGGAAGCAATACACCAAAGCCATTGATGGATTTAAAAAGCTGACGGATGGAAAAGACTCCCTCAGCCAGAGTGCGATGTATCTCCTTGGCGATGCTTATCTTAAAACCAACCAGAGGGCCAATGCGCGTAATGCATTCTCTATATCGTCCAACAACCCGTCTAACGGCCAGCAAAGGGAAGTATCCCTGTTCAACTATGGGAAGTTGTCTTATGAATTGGGATTTCAGGATGCCGCATTAACGGCCCTGAAAGACTTTATTGCCGAGTTTCCAAATTCAACCTATACGTGGGAGGCGAGGGAATTGATGGGATCCATTCTGGCCGGCACCAATAACTATCGAGAGGCGCTGGAAGTGTTGGACGGACTGAAGAACCCCTCGGAGAATGTGAAACGAATTCTTCCTAAGGCATTGTACGGACGAGCAATGGAGTTGATCAATGACCAGGCGTTGCAACAAGCAGATGCACTGCTGGACAGGATCGTCAAAGATCCGAACAATGCATCCGTAATTGCACCTACTTATTTCTGGAAGGGCGAGATCGCGTATCGCCAAAACAAACTGGATGATGCCGTTCGCCACTACAACAATTATCTCAGTTCGGGTGAATACCAACAGGGGGAAGTCAATCAGCAGCATGCAAGGTACAATCTGGGATATGTTTACCTGCGCAAAGAGAATTACAAAGTGGCCCTGGGATATTTTGAGCAGGTGGCGCGGACGGTGTTGATCAATTCATCAGACATCATTCAGGATGCATATATGCGGGCAGCCGATTGCCATTTCATGAACAGGGATTTTGCGAAAGCCAAGTCGATGTACAACACCGCGCTGGGATACTCCTGGCCCGCAAGTGACTATGCCACCTACCAGTTGGCGATGATCGCCGGCGTAAACAGTGCCACGGAGAAAATCAAGACCTTGCAGAGTTTTGAGCGCAGGTACCCCAGTTCAGAGCTGGTCCCCTTTGTTAATATGGAAATTGCCAACACGTTTCTTTCACAAGAGAAGTATCGTGAAGCCATTCCTTACCTCAACAACGTCATCAGGTCGTCCGTTGCTGGGACGCTGAAACCCAGGGCCTACCTCCGCATGGGTATTGCACAATATAACCTGAACAACAACAATGAGGCACTGGCTGCTTATCGCAAACTCATTGCAGAATATCCTAATTCTCCTGAGGTGGATGAGGCATTGGAAACTGCGAGGGCCATTTTCATTGAGGATGGGCGCACCAATGAGTACGTTGATTTTGCTAAGGCTTCCGGACGTTCTGTGAGTACAGGTCAGCAGGATTCGCTGGCTTACGCGTCAGCAGAAAACAAGTATGCATCCGGTGACCAGAACGCTTCTATTGCAGCATTCAACAGCTATATTCAGCAGTTTCCAAATGGCGCGCATGTGATCGATGCTTTGTACCTGCGCAGTGATATTTATAACAAACGGAAAGACTGGAAGAATGCATTGGATGGCTATGCACAGGTAGCGGATCGGTCACCCAACAAATATGCGGAACAAAGTGCACAGGCCGTTGCCAGGATCAGCTATTTTGAACAGAAAGATTATGTAAGATCAGAGAAATATTTTGCACAATTGAAGTCATTGACGGGCGATAGAGAAATGCGCCTGGATGCGATGCGCGGATTGCTGCGCAGCCAGTACCAGCTGAAAAAATTTGAGGAGGGAAGTGCCAATGCCAATGAGTTGTTGAATGAAAAGTCGATAAGTACAGACGATAAGGTCCTTGCGGCCATGATGCTCGGGAAGTATAACCAGAGTAAAGCCCAGTTCACCGAGGCCATCGCACAGTTCAGGTCAGTGGTTGCCCTGAGTAAAGCAGCTTATGCGGCTGAGGCGCGGTATGAAATTGCCGTCAGTTATTTCATGATGGATGACCTGAAGAATGCGGAAAAGGCTGCCTTTGAAACCATCAATAAGTCAGGATCGTACGACTATTGGATCACCAAGGGTTATATTCTTATTGGAGATATATTCTACCGACAGAAAGATAATTTCAATGCCAAGGCAACCTGGCAGAGCGTGGTAGAAAACAGCAGCGTGCCAGAACTGAAAAACGAAGCGCAGGCAAGGCTTGATAAACTGAATGCAGAAACAAAATGATGAAACCATTATATGTCTCCGTTGCTATATTGGCCTGTTTGGCAGGCATAACGGCAACGGCCCAGGACTCCAGCAAAAAAACCATCGAGATCACATCTTCCTTCAAGCCCGTGCTTCGGAATGCAGCGAAGATCAATTTCAATGCCACGCCACCGTCACAGGATACCACGAGGCCAAAGCTGGCGTACAGTATACCCGCGCAAAATGTGATTCCAGGTCTGGCACCCGTATCCCTGAAACCGCTCGCATTGGCGCCTGACTCCAACGTGGGCTGGCGAAACAGCAACTATGTGAAACTGGGTTACGGAAACTTATCAACGCCTTTCGCAGAAGCGGGCGTATCAGTACCTCTGGGAAGTTCAAACCTGAACGTATTGTTTGATCACGTGTCTTCCAATGGCAAGATCCAATACCAGGACTATGCGGAGACCAACGCCAAGGGCTACCTGTATACACCCTTATCAGACAAGGTTCAACTACAGGCAAGCTTTGGATTGAGCAGTGACAGATACAATCAGTACGGGTATGATCAAACCGTATACAATTTCTCCAAAGAGGATGTGCGAAGGAACTATACCACCATCTCGGGAGAGATCGGAATTCGTAATCCCGTGCCAACGGAATATGGTATTTCCTACAATCCCAGACTGAACATTGATATCTTCTCTGATAATTTTGGCAACAATGAATCCAATGCAAGGCTAAGGGTGCCCATCGAGAAGTTCATCGGAAAAACCTTTGGTTTCAGAATGGGAATAGATGCAGACCTTACCCGGTACTCGCCGGAAACCGGATCTGCCATCAGCAATAACCTGTTTCAGGTGCCAGTCTCATTGGTGTTCCGCACGCCAAACGTAAAAGTGAATGGCGGGGTGATTCCATCCTGGGATAATGGTGCATTCAAGTTATTGCCGAACATTCAAATTGATGTGCCGCTGGCAGGAGATAAGTGGATCCTCCAGGGGGGCTGGTTGAGTTATTTCAATAAAGGCAGCTATCAACGCCTGGCCGGCATCAACCCATACATGGCACCGCCAACTGAATTGAGGAACACGAGGATGATAGAACGATATGTTGGTTTCAAGGGCACCATTCTGGATCATTTCAGTTACAATGCAAAAGTGGGCTATGCGGAATTCAGAAATGTACCGCTATTCCTGAATGATGCCGCCAGTGGCAAATCATTTGAGATCACCTTTGAAGAATCCCTGAAAGCCATTCAACTGCAGGGAGAATTTGGATTTGTGCAAGCGGAGAAGTTTTCGCTTGCAGCAAGGTTCAACTACTACAAATTCAACAGCCAGCGCACGGAAGACCGGGCATGGAGCCTGATCCCGCTGGAATTTTCCACCAACCTGCGGTGGAACCTCTTGAAAGACCTCTGGCTTACGGGTGATCTTTTCATCTGGGATGGACCATTGTATAAAACGAAATCCGGCAATACGGGCAGGTCACCCGGGGCAGTGGACATGAATGCAGGCTTAGAGTTCAAGGTGACCCGGAATATCTTCCTCTGGACCCAGTTCAATAATCTTTTCAATTCCAAGTACCAGCGCTGGAATCAGTATGATAATTATGGTTTCAATATGCTGATCGGCGGGGTGTATAGGTTTTAGCGGTAGGCCTAATTTTAGGGGTAGGGCTAAGGGGGAGGCTTGAGATTTTTTTACTTTTGACTTTTGAATTTTTACTTCACCTTTGGCGTATGTCCACCTCCAAGGAACTCCCTTTGCTCATGAGAATGTTTTTTCTCCAGCACAAGCACCTGAGTGTGCCCGGTCTGGGGAGTCTGCACCTCGTCCGCAAGCCTGCAACCCATGATATTGCCTCCAGGCAGTTGCTTGCGCCTGCATTCAGCATACATTTTGATGAACATAACGACAGTCCCAACAGCGAGATCTTTGGATACGTGTCTAAGAAGCTCAACCTCCCTGAATGGGAAGCCATCGGTCTGGTGAATCAGTTTGCCCTGGAATTAAAAGAGACCCTCCGCACGGGTAAGCACTACCATTGGGAAGGGATCGGAGATCTGGAGACGATTTCCGGAGGTCAGGTGGTCCTGAAGGCGGCAGAGGTAGACTTTCCTTTCATGCCTCATGTTTCTTCAAAACGGGTGATCCGGAAGGAAGTGGCCCATACCGTTTTGGTAGGAGAGCAGGAACGCTCGTCTGGTGACACGCAACAGTGGCTGGAAGAAGATGTGGTGGTTGATAAGGCAGGATGGTGGATTGCGGCAGTGATCATAGCGGCCATTGCTTTGATGATGATCTTTTACCAGTTCTTCCGTAACGACTACACCTTCGTTTCCGGGAAACAAGTTCCCGTGAGCACGGCTGCGGTTCAAATTCAACATGAGGACAAAACGCTGCAATAAATGATCATTCTTGATACCTGTCCGGTTTGTGGCAGCGCACAGATTCAGCCGGTTTTTGACGTAATAGACTATACGGTTTCCCAAGAGCTTTTTCCAATATTTCACTGCGGTATTTGTACTGTGCGGTTCACCAACAATGTGCCTGGTGAAGCAGAGATAGGTGCATACTATAAGTCCGAAGACTATATCTCCCATACCGAAACATCAGAAGGATTCATCAACAGTGTATACCATAGTGTGCGCAGAAGAACCCTGCAGCAGAAGAAACTGCTGATCAAAAATATGTCCGGCAAAGAGACGGGCAGTTTGCTTGACCTGGGCTGCGGAACGGGGGCCTTTCTGCAAGTGATGCAGGACGCCGATTGGAAGGTCAAAGGACTGGAGCCGGATCCGGATGCCCGGCGAATGGCCGCTGCAAGGGGACTGGATGTATCTGCCTCCACCCAGTTTTTTCATTTGCCTCCTGCCAGTTTTGATGTGGTTACGCTCTGGCATGTACTGGAACATGTACATCAGTTACATCCTTATATGGAGCAATTGAGAACCGTGCTGAAGCCTGATGGATGGCTGGTTATTGCAGTGCCCAATTATACTTCGGGTGATGCACAACGATATGGAAAAACCTGGGCAGCCTATGATGTGCCGAGGCATCTCTATCATTTTTCGCCACAGTCCATGAAGGAGCTCGTGCAACAACATGGACTAACGGTCAGGGATATCCGTCCAATGTGGTTCGATAGTTTTTATGTGAGCATGCTCAGCGAGAAATACCGCAACGCAGGCAGCCTGGGCCTGGTAAAAGCACTATGGAGCGGGGCAATGTCAAACCTCGGAGCCGCAAAGGATACCTCGCATTGCAGTTCACTGATCTACCTCATCAGGAAAACTACTTAGGCGCCTGCGTTTCCATTGCTTTTTTAATGACAGGGTCACTCGCATTCGTGACTTCGTAAAATCCTTCTGTCCGCCAGATCTGCCGTGCAGACAGAGATTTCAATCTCTCCCTGATAAAATCCTCATCCCTTTTTT
>JBEISY010000281.1:0-3619 GCA_040375175.1 Chitinophagaceae bacterium | reverse complement strand
GGGGGAGTGTTTAGGGGGAGTGTTTAGGGGGAGTGTTTAGGGGAGGGTTAAGTCTAAACCCTTCCTAAACACTCACCCTAAACACTCCCCCTAAGAAACAAGTATGTCACTCAACCTCACCAACTCTTCCTTCTTATACGCATTTGGAGCGTCATCAAAGCACTTCGCATATTCATTCAAGAGGAAGTGAACGATCTTACGCGTGTTCATGGGTTTGAAATGGGAAGCTGTTGGTGTCACATTGATGCGGGCAAAATAGTTGTCAACGTCTTTTTGGGTATACACTTGTCCCGTCATTGGGTCAATGAAGAAATGAATTTTATGTTCCGGCGTAGTGGTCCGGAAATAATCCGGTGAGTTATCGTAGTAAGCCAGGATATACTGCCTGGGAATATTCACCACTTTCACCGGGATGTCCAGCATCTGGCAAAGGTATTGGTAGAGGATCCCGTTGGTGATAGAATTGCCGCGCCTGGTTTCAACCACTTTATTCAAAAGGAACTCCTCCTGGTGGGTGTATGAAATTTCAACGCCCTTTAGCTTATGATAGGAGTAAAGGATCTTGTTCACCACATTCACCTGTTCAAGGGCTGTGAGGTAACTGTTGAGCTCAAGCCATATGTTGCGCCTGAATTTTTCTATCTCAGAAACCACTGAAGGGGTCTGGAGGTCAGGAAATTTATACCTGGATACCAGTAGCGCACCGTCCAGCAGGTCAGGCGATTCTTTCCTGTGCCATTCCCTGAAATCCATCTGTAATTCCTCGTAATGTAGCCGATGGATCAGTAATTCGATTCGTTCCTGTACCTCTTCCGCGGGTGTGTTTTCCCAGAGGTTTTCCAGGTTGGGAATGATCTCCTTGCCTAATGAAACGATCCTTTCACTAACTGTCGAGAACACTTCCTCATCGGGGTCGTCGATCAGATGAAGGAGGGCCGAAATTTCCTTGTTCTCATCCATAAGGTGGTCAGGGGTTTACATATCCTTCTCAGATATGACGTTTGGAGCGGTTAATTTATTGTTAACCAATTCCAAAATAAATATCGGGGGAAAGAAGCGGAGGGCAAGGTTCTAATTATCCACAAAGCCAGTTATAATGTGGAAATGCCTAAATGAGGTCGCAGGTCGCAGGTCGCAGAGGTCGCAGAGGTCGCAGAGGTCGCAGAGGTCGCAGGAAAGTGTTTTAGAGACTTGCCGCCACTAGCTACTAGCTAATAGCCATTAGCCTTTCTTCTTTTTAGGAATCTTCCGCTTCGGCGGATTAGCAATGGCATCATCGATCATCTTCTTTACTTCATCGATCGATAGATCAACTGCCTTTTCCTGTTGTTCTTTGGGAATGGGAAAGTTGCGAAGACCTTTCTTGATATAGATGCCATATGGGCCTTTGAGCAACTGGATCTTTTCTTTTTCAAAGACTTTCACGGTTCGCTCAGATTTAGCCTGACGCTTTTCAACGATCATAGGGATGGCTTCATCCAGGTTTACCTCATATGGATCAAATTCCTTATTCAGTGAGTAGAACAATTTGTTGTGCGCGATGTATGGACCAAACCTTCCGATGTTCACCTGTACCTCGGCTCCTTCAAACTCACCGAGTATCCGGGGCAGCCGGAACAACTCCATCGCTTCCTCATAATTGATGGTCTCAATGCTCTGATTGGGTTTGAGCTTTGCAAACTTGGGCTTTTCTTCATCATTCACATCGCCGATCTGAACCATCGGTCCAAATTTTCCCATGCGGGCTATTACTTTTTTACCTGAAGCACTATCAACGCCCAGTTCTCTTTCACCACTGATGCGTTGCGCATTCTCCATTGTGTCAACCACTTCCTTTTTGAACGGCTGGTAGAAATCATCCACCATCTTATTCCACTTCACCTTGCCTTCTGCAATTTCATCGAACTCATTTTCGATCCGCGCCGTGAATCCAAAGTCCATGACGTTATCAAAATGCTGCAGGAGAAAATCAGTGACCACCAGACCAAGATCCGTCGGGAACAGTTTTGCTTTTTCTGCACCTGTGGTTTCCTGGTCAACCTTCTTTGTGATCTTATCGCTTACGAGCGTGAGTACCCGAAATTCTCTGTGCACCCCTTCTTTGTCGCGCTTCTCCACATATCCGCGTTTGATAACGGTGGATATCGTTGGTGCATAGGTTGAAGGTCTTCCAATACCCAGTTCTTCTAATTTTTTTACCAGCGATGCTTCGGTATACCTGGGAGCGGGCCTGGAAAAACGCTCCGTTGCACGGAGTTCCTTCAGTTGCAGATCCTGTCCCACAGCCAGTTGCGGCAACATGCTGCTGTTCTCTTCATCATCGTCTTCATCGTCTCTTCCTTCCATATACACTTTCAGGAAGCCATCAAATTTTAATACTTCACCTTGTGCAGAAAGGGTTTCACCATTGGAACTGATGTTGATCTTGGCGGTTGTTTTTTCCAGCTCTGCATCTGCCATCTGTGAAGCCATGGTCCGCTTCCAGATCAGCTCATAGAGTTTCTGCGCATCGGCGATATCCACTTTCTGGCGGTCCATATACGTGGGGCGGATCGCCTCGTGCGCTTCCTGCGCATTTTCGTTTTTATTTTTATAGCGGCGTGGTTGCGAATACTGATTGCCGTAAGTACTCTTGATATGCCCGCTGATATCCTGCATCGCAGTATCACTCAATGCCACACTGTCTGTACGCATATACGAGATGTAACCGGCTTCGTATAGCTTTTGTGCGAGGAGCATGGTCCTGCTCACGCCATAACTCAGCTTCCTTCCGGCTTCCTGTTGGAGGGTGGAAGTAGTAAAGGGAGGAGCGGGTGATTTTTTTCCCGGCTTTACCTGGATGTCTGCCACGGTATAGTTGGCGCCCTTGCAGCTTTCCAGAAATTTCTCGGCGTCTTTCTCTGCATTGATGCGTGACCCCTCTGCCTTGAACGATACCAATTTGCCATTGATGTCCTTACCCGTGAACTGCGCATCTATCTTAAAGGAACTGGTTGCAGAAAACTGGTTGATCTCGCGCTCTCTTTCCACAATGATCCGGACCGCCACACTCTGCACCCGCCCTGCACTCAGGTTGTTGCGCATACTCATTTTACGCCAAAGCACAGGCGATAACTCAAAACCCACGATCCTGTCCAGCACCCGGCGCGCCTGCTGGGCATTCACCAGATCAAGATTCAGTGTTCTGGGTGATTTTACCGCTTTCTCGATGGCAGGCTTGGTAATCTCATGGAACACGATCCGCTTGGTTTCTTTAGGATCCAGGCCCAATACCTCACACAGATGCCAGCTGATGGCTTCCCCTTCACGGTCCTCATCCGTTGCCAGCCAAACCTCTTCGGATTTCTTGGCCAACTGCTTCAGCTCTTTCACCACCTTTTCCTTGTCTTCCGGGACAATATAACGGGGCTTATAATTATTATTGACATCGATCCCCATATCATCCTTCTCCAGGTCCCGGATATGCCCAAAACAACTCTTCACCTCGAAGTCTGATCCAAGGATCTTTTCGATGGTTTTGGCCTTAGCCGGAGACTCTACGATCAAAAGGTTCTTCGCCATAGTGAGGGGTATTGGTTATAAGTAATTGGTTATTAACGAATTACCTAATAACTTGCTT
>JBEISY010000043.1:0-9296 GCA_040375175.1 Chitinophagaceae bacterium | reverse complement strand
CGAGTGGCCTTTTGATGCGGTGCGGAAATGCATGACTACCGCACATGCATTTGATGGAGGCGTACTCATCATCTGCAAAGGAGCTGAAGAAAGCATTCAAGCCAGATTGGCAAAGCCAAGTGATGAACTTCATGCAGTAGCAACCCGCTGGTCTGCTCAGGGAATGCGGGTCATTTGTTTTGCTTACAAAGTTTTGGATTCTATCAGCACAGACATTGATATCTCGGCAGTTGAATCAGGCCTTATTGTATCCGGTGCCGTTGCGATGATTGATCCACCCAGGAACGAAGTCATCGATTCTATTCAACAGTGCAGGCATGCCGGGATAAAACCTGTCATGATCACGGGAGATCATTTGTTGACTGCCCGCACCATTGCTGAACGAATTGGAATTCTGGATGGAGGTCATCAAGCCATTGACGGCCAGGAACTGGACAGGCTCAGTGAAGAGGCACTGGATCAAAAAGTTGAGAACATAAGCGTGTATGCCAGGGTCACTCCTGAACAGAAACTACATATTGTTCGTTCTTTGCAACGCAAAGGATTCTATGTTGCCATGACAGGAGACGGTGTGAATGATGCCCCATCGCTAAAGGCTGCGGATATCGGTGTTGCGATGGGGATCAATGGGACCGATGTTAGTAAGGAAGCGGCAGATATGATCTTGCTCGATGATAATTTTTCAACCATCGTAGCTGCAATAGAAGAGGGGAGGAGGATTTATGATAACATCAGAAAATTTGTACGGTACATTATGACCTGCAATAGCGCCGAAATCTGGACCATTTTTCTTGCGCCTTTGTTGGGTTTACCGATGCCGCTTTTGCCCATTCATATTCTCTGGATCAACCTTGTGACGGATGGTTTACCCGGATTGGCACTGGCCAATGAGCCAGCAGAGAGAAACATCATGGAACGTCCGCCGCGTGATGCAAAGGAGAGTCTTTTTGCGCGGGGCGTAGGTGTTCATATCATTTGGGTGGGGATGCTGATGGCAGCACTTACCCTTGGGATACAAGCATGGGCTGTTCATACTAACAATAACCACTGGCAAACTATGGTATTTACGGTGCTGAGCCTTAGCCAGCTTGCCCATGTGCTCGCCATAAGAAGTGAACATCACTACCTGTTTCGCCACGGCCTGCTGAGCAATCTGCCATTGACTGGTGCAGTAGTGCTGACATTCGCACTTCAAATGGCCGTGATCTACCTTCCTTTCGCCAATACCATTTTAAAAACCACGCCTTTGACGATGTTTGAATTGTTGATATGTCTGGGCGCGGCTTTTGTATTGTTTCATGCCGTAGAACTTGAGAAGCCGCTGAGAAAATATCTGAAGCTTAATTGAATAATGAATCGATCATCGGTATTCTCCAAAAATAGTTCTCAGTACATCCGAGATCTCACCAAGTGTGCATCGCTTTTCTACGGCTTCCACAACCACAGGCATAAGGTTGCTACCCTCTTGTGCAGCTTTGCTGATGTTGGCAAGACACTCTTCTACCGCCTTTGCATCCCGCTTCGCGCGGAACTGTTTTAATTTCTCCCCTTGCTGAACCTGGATGCTATTGTCTATCTTCATTAGAGGGATATGCTCTATTTGCCCAGACTGGAACTTGTTGACGCCCACAATAATTTTCTCCCCGTTTTCGATGGCTTTCTGATACGCATACGCGCTTCTGGCGATCTGTTCCTGCATGTAACCACTTTCGATGGCTTCAACACTTCCACCCATTCCTTCTATTACTGCTATGATCTCAGAAGTTTTTTGCTCCATCTCATCAGTGAGTTGTTCCACAAAGTATGAACCCGCGAGGGGATCTACTGTCTCTGCAATACCGCTTTCAAACGCAACGATCTGTTGGGTACGTAAAGCGGTTCTTGCTGCATCTTCGGTAGGAAGGCTCAGGGCCTCATCGTATCCATTGGTATGAAGGCTTTGAGTACCCCCTAAAACCGCGGCAATCGTTTGAAGAGTAACCCTGGATATGTTGTTCATCGGCTGTTGTGCGGTAAGTGTACTTCCGCCGGTTTGTGTGTGAAACCGCAGCATCATCGCCTTAGTGTCCGTAGCGCCTAATTCTTTCATGATCCGGGCCCACATTCTCCTGGCAGCCCTGAATTTTGCCACCTCTTCAAAAAGGTTATTATGTGCATTGAAGAAGAACGACAATCGTTTACCAAATACATTGATGTCAAGCCCTTTTTCCTGTGCTGCTTTCACGTAGGCTTTACCGTTAGCTAAAGTGAATGCCACTTCCTGTGCTGCGGTACTGCCTGCTTCACGTATGTGATAACCGGAAATGGAGATCGTGTTCCACTTCGGTACCTCCTTGCTGCACCATTCAAAAATATCCGTGATGATCCGCATGGATGGTTTCGGTGGAAAGATGTAGGTGCCCCTGGCTGCATACTCTTTGAGGATATCATTCTGGATAGTGCCCGATATCTTTTTTATATCCGCACCTTGCTCTTTAGCGAGTGCCACATAGAAGGCAAGCAGGATAAAACCTGTTGCATTGATGGTCATAGAGGTTGAAACATCTTCCAGTTTGATCCCGTCGAAAAGAACCCGCATATCATCGATGGTATCGATGGCTACACCTACTTTTCCAACTTCGCCATCGGCAAGCGGATGATCACTGTCGTACCCGATCTGTGTAGGAAGATCAAAGGCAACACTTAGTCCCATGACGCCTTGTGAGAGAAGATAGCGATATCGTTTGTTGCTTTCTTCGGCGGTAGAAAAGCCGGCATACTGCCGCATGGTCCAGAGTTTACCCCGGTACATATCAGGCTGAACGCCCCTGGTGTAGGGGAATTCTCCCGGAAGCTCCGCCATCGGCGCAGTATCTTCCTTTGTATACAAGACTTTTATATCGATTCCGGAGTCTGTCTTTTTAGGATCCATGGCAACAAGCTTGACTTGGGTTAAAGCAATTTTTTCGCTTCAAAGTTGAGCGCTTCCAGCACTACAGGGTGAAGGGAAACATTCGGGTCCTTATTCACCAATTCTATGATCAACTTGCTGAGTTCCACGCCCCGGTCTGACGGCTGCAGGTTCTCTGCTACCTTATTGATGATGAAAATATTTTGTTCTTTGAGATTGTTGACGGCTTGCCAGGCTTGCGGTGTCACATAGATCTGCTGGCTGAGGTTGTAATCGAACTCCGTTTTGATCTGGTCAACCAGTACGCCTTGCAGTTGCCTTACGGTCAGTTCACCTGCCGGTACCCGGGAGATCAGGCTGGGAAGGGAGATACGCTCCGTTAAAAGCACCATACGCTCATAGGCGCCAAGTTTAAGGTTCAGGCTTCCCGATGATACGGGTTCTTGCGGGGTCTTCTGCAGGCTGTCTTTTTCTTTTTTCCAGCTGACAAGGTATACGATAACGACTACGACAACGGCCAGGATGCCGCCATAAAGGACAAGGTCATTGTTGCTCATAAGGAAAGTTGATGCGCAAAAGTACGTTATAAACCTCTTTCTGCTTTTTGTGTTAATTTTATACCATGGAAAAAGTTATGGAGTCGCCGGTACAGTTTACTGCTTCAGCCATTGAGGAGTTGCAAAGGCTCATGCAGGAGGATGGATTTGACCAATCTCAGGTGCTGCGGGTAGGTGTCAAAGGTGGCGGTTGCTCGGGGCTAAGCTATGTTCTGGCTTTTGACCAGACAGCACCCGGGGACGAACATTTCACTATCTCAGGCATCCCTTGTGTGATGAACCCAGCACACGGACTTTACCTCATGGGGATGGAGATAAACTGGAGCACGGGCCTCGAAGCGCGGGGTTTTGAGTTCGTCAATCCCAATGCGTCAAAGACCTGTGGTTGCGGAAGTAGTTTCGCAGTATAACTCAAAAGTCAAAAGCGAAAAAAAGGGAAGTTCTTTCGAGCTTCCCTTTTTTAATGTTTGAATATTCTTAAGCTTTCGCATCTTCTGTTTTCTTCTTGACAACAGTTTTGTTATCCGTCTGTGTGGCCAGCGGTTTGTCTTTTGCAAGGTCAACGAGGATCGGAGCCGCTACAAAAATAGATGAGTAGGTACCGGTCACAACACCCACCAGCATCGCAAACGCAAATCCACGTGTTACCTCACCACCGAAGATGAAGAGTATCAGCAGGGTCAGGAATACCGTCAGTGACGTCATAATCGTACGGCTCAGGGTATCATTGATCGCGCGGTTAACGATGGTTGCGGTACTCGCACCTTTCATCAGCCTGCTGTCTTCCCGTACCCGGTCAAACACAATCACCGTATCGTTCATCGAGAAACCAATCACCGTCAGGATCGCAGCAATAAAGTGCTGGTCGATCTCCAATGGGAATGGCATCACGCCACGGAGGAAGGAGAATACCGCAAGGGTCACCAATACGTCATGCAACAAGGCAACGATAGTACCGAGTGAATATCTCCAGTCGCGGAAACGAAGCAGGATATACAAGAAGATCGCAACCAACGCGAAGATCGTAGCCTTGATTGCACCTTTCTTCAGGTCATCAGAGATCGAAGGCTGAACGGTCTGCGAACTTTGCTTGTACTTCGTTTGAAAATCATACAAGCTGGTGTTGGCTGGAAGTTTGCCTTTCAGTCCTTCGTAAAGTGCCGTCTCCACTACGGAGTCTGCCGTTTTACTGGGATCATCAATCTTATATGAAGTAGTGATGTTAAGCGTTTTGTTATCGCCCACTGTCTTGATCACCGGATATTCTCCAAATGACTTTTGAAGCGCATCGCGCACATCATCATTTTTCACGGACTCATCAAAGCGAACCGTATAGCTTCGTCCACCTTTATATTCCACACCCTGGTCAAATCCATTGAACAGTGCTGCAATACCGAGGATCAGCACTACAACTGAAATGACGTAGGCTACCTTGCGGTATTCTACGAATTTGTATTGTGCGTGTGCGAATACCTTGCGGCTCAGCTTGGTGAAGTATTCAAAATGCCTGTTCTTTTTGGTATAGAAATCGGTGATCAGCCTGGAGATCAGGATACCACAGAACAAGGACAGCAGGATACCCAGGATCTGGGTAGTCGCAAATCCGAGAACGGGTCCGAGACCGAAATAAAACAGGATCAGGGCCGTCAGCAGGGTTGTGATGTGACCATCCAATACCGGTGGCAATGAACGCTTGTAACCGTCAATCACGGCTTGTTGGGCACTCTTGCCATGGTTCAGTTCATCCTTGATCCTTTCAAAAATAATTACGTTGGTATCCACGGCCATACCGATGGTCAGAACCAGACCGGCAATACCCGCTGCGGTTAAGGTTGCACCCAGCGCACTCAACACACCAACCGTAAACAGGAGGTTCAGGATCAGTGCGATGTTGGCCACCCATCCTGCGGTATTATAATATACCAGCATAAGGATGAAGATCACTATAAAGGAGATGGCAAAGGCCATGGTGCCGCCTTTAACTGCTTCAGCACCCAGGGTTGGTCCAACCACTTGCTCCTGCACGATCTTGGCAGGTGCGGGCAACTTACCAGACTGAAGAATATTGGCCAGATCCTGCGCTTCCTGAATAGTAAAGGAACCACTGATCTCGGAAGTACCAGAGGTAATAGGACCATTTACATTCGGTGCAGAATACACGATATTATCTAACACGATGGCAATCGGTTTGCCAACGTTATCTGTTGTCAGCTGTCCCCATGTACGCTCACCCTGTTTGGTCATGAGCATTTTGATAGCGGGGCGTCCACGCTCATCGAAATCCTGTGTTGCCTGTTGCACGCCATCGCCTTCCAGTTTCGCTTTGTCAGAACCTTCAACAGTCTTTACTGCATACAATGGGAGGAAATCACTGACCACACCTTTATCGTTGCGTTCAGCATTGCCATAAGCAAAAATTAAGTTTGAAGGGAACTGCGCACGAACGGTTTCCAGTGACAAGTAGTCGTTCAATGACGCCGTATCGGCCGCCTGAACCATACCAATGTATGGTGCATATACAGGACGTCCGTTCTGGCCTTGCTGTGGCGGGATCACCTGGAGATATTTTCCCAGTGAATGCACAACATCAGTAGCATTAGTTTTGGTTGCGGCCGTGTCTTTGATGTTCTTTGTCAACTGGTCAATGGAGACCGTTGCATTAGAGTCTTTTGGTTTCGCAGCTGCCGTTTGCGTGGTGTCAGCTAAGCTTTTTGAACTGTCTTTTACCGGTTTTGTATCGCCATAATATGCTTTCAATGCATTTTCAGCGTTTACGAAACTTTGGTCCAACTCAGAAATGTTGTACACTTCCCAGAACTGGAGATTGGCAGTTGCCTGCAGATATTTACGCACGCGCTCCGGATCGTCTTTTACACCTGGCAGCTCAACTGTGATGATGCCTTTGTTCTTATCCAGGTTGATATTGGGCTGCGCCACACCAAACTGGTCGATACGTTTTTGCAGTACATTAAAAGTATTGGCAACAGCACCATCTGCAGCGGCCCTGATCTTGGTGAGCACATCGTTATCGCTATCGTTGATATTGATATTCTTACCGGCACCTGCAAACAAAGAAGCCAGACGGCCCGTAGGGTTCTGCTCTTTAAATGCTGCAGAGAACAAGGTGATGTAATCTGCATCACTGTTTGCTTTTCTTTGAGTGGCCGTTTCCAGCGCTTTCAGCAGCACAGGGTTTTTCGCGTTGTTGGAAAGGGATTTCAACATTCCTTCCAGCTCCACTTCAAGCGTTACACTCATTCCGCCCTGAAGATCAAGGCCGAGGTTGAGCTCCTGCTCCTTGGCTTTCTGATAGCTGATGGCACCGGTAACGCCGTATGTCAGCTTCGTATCACGGGTACTGTCTAACAACCTGCGAAGCCTTTTTTTGTACTCGAGTTCTTTAGCCTCGGCACCGGCATTCGCGAAGTTGGCATTCACAAATGATTTCGCCTTTTTCTCCATTGCACTTTCATGGTTGCGAACAACCCAGGTGAAGTGCAACTGGTAAAGCGATATCAGGATCAGCAATACCGCAAAAATTCTTACCAAACCTTTCAGTTGCATATTTCGGGATTTTCTTACCTGCCAGTTTTGGGGCAGGGGCGGCAAAGATAGTGTTTTTTGATTGTATCCGGTGCCCTCCAAGGCCCTCCAAAATGCCTATTTTCAAGTACATTCGGGGTATGATCAAGCTACTGCTGCCGGCCCTTTTTTTGAGCATGATTTCCTGCCGGACGGGACGTCCCCTGAACTACAAAGTGGAGCCCGATGGCGGGGTGAAGGCCGAAACCACCACCATGCCTTTCCTGGAGCAATTGCTTCGGGAAGACAGTGTCCTCAGGCCGATGATCGATAAGAAGGACGAATACAATATTCAGGTCATATATACCCGGATAGACCGCAACGCGGCCAATGAACCGAGGTTTACGGACTATTTCCTTAACGTAAACCCCGCACACTACTTTTATCCGGCCTCAACCGTCAAGATGCCCGCTGCCATCATGGCCCTGGAGAAGGTAGCCACCTTAAAAGGGCAGGGGATCGACAGGGAGACAACCATGATCACGGGGACGGCCACTGCGGGCCAGACACCTGTTTACAATGATCCGCTCACCCCGGATGGCCGGCCCACCCTGGCCAGCTATATTCGTAAGATTTTCCTGGTAAGCGATAACGATGCGTTTAACCGTACCTATGAGTTCCTCGGTCAGGGTTACCTGAACGAAGGGCTTCGCGCAAAGGGATATCCTGAAACAGAGATCACCCATCGGCTTCAAATCTCCCTCCCGGAGCAAGAGAACCGCCGCACCAATCCCATACGTTTCCTTGACCGCCAGGGAAAACTCCTGGTGGAACAACCCGCCGCATACCAGAAAGCTCCCTATTTCCAACGCCGGGATTCTCTGGGTAGTGGCTTTATGCGGGGCAATGCACTGGTTTCTCATCCCATGGATTTTTCCCACAAGAACCGCATCGGCCTGCAATCTCTTCATAACATACTACGGGCAGTGATTTTTCCGATGTCCGTAAAGCCGGAACAGCGTTTCCAGATGAGCGAAGAAGACCGATTGTGGCTGGTGAAAACGATGGGCGAATTCCCGACGGAGTCCCGCTTTCCGCCCTATCCGGAGCAGGATACGGCCGGGAACAAGATCTTGTTTTATGGCGATGGCAAAACGGTACCGGTTCTGCCCGGACTGAGGATCTTCAACAAGACCGGCGGTGCCTATGGTTTTCTGCTCGATATCGCCTATTTCGCGGACCTCACCAATAATGTGGAGTTTATGTTGAGCGCGGTGATCTACTGCAACCAGGATGGCATTCTGAATGACGACAAATACGACTATGATACGATTGGCTATCCCTTCATGCGAAGCCTCGGCAGAAAGATCTACGATTATGAACGTTCACGGCAAAGGGAACACAAGCCGGATCTTTCTGCATTCCAATTCAAGTGGTAGACTGTGTGTAATTCTGTGTTTTTCAACCCTGTATTATCCGTATTTTTGATTTTTCACTTTTTACTTTTGACTTTGCAATGAACTTATCCACTCGTTTAACCTGGTTCGCTGAGCCAGAAACCCTAAAAATGGCCAAACTCGGCCGAGAACTTAGAAGCCAGGGAATTGATGTGATTGATTTGAGCCTTGGTGAACCTGATTTTGATACCCCGCAACATATTAAAGAAGCCGCCAAAAAAGCGGTGGATGATAACTGGAGCCACTATCCTCCGGTAGCCGGGTACCCTGACTTGCGCGAAGCCGTTTGCACGAAACTCAAGCGCGACAACAACCTGGATTATAAACCTGAAAATATTGTGGTTTCCACGGGTGCCAAGCAAAGCCTTGCCAATGCCATCTGGGCAGTAGTGAGTCCCGGTGATGAGGTAGTTATTCCTACACCTTTCTGGGTGTCGTATTCAGAGATCGTTAAGATGGGGGAAGGGGTTCCAGTTCTGGTACGTACCAAATTGGAGAACGGGTATAAGATGACGGCGGAAGAGTTTGAGAAGGCCATTACTGCCAAAACAACGCTCTTCATGTTTTCATCACCATGCAACCCCAGTGGTTCCGTGTATAGCAAATCAGAACTCGAAGCATTGGTTACAGTATTGGTTAAGTATCCGCAGATTTTCATCATTTCTGATGAGATCTATGAGTATATCAATTTCATCGGCAAGCATGAAAGCATTGCACAGTTCGCTGAAGTGAAAGACCGGGTGATCCTGATCAATGGCCTTAGTAAAGGATACGCCATGACGGGTTATCGCCTCGGCTATATCGCTGCTGACCCTGCCGTGGCCAAAGCCTGCGAAAAGATCCAGGGGCAGTTGACCAGTGGCGCCAAGG
>JBEISY010000193.1:0-4571 GCA_040375175.1 Chitinophagaceae bacterium | reverse complement strand
GTCCTAAAGGATGGACTTCGGGAAGGTAAAAATCACTTCGATAAAAAACTGGACGAAGTCTTTTAACGAAAAAGCCCCTGTATACAACAGGGGCTTTTTCAAATACGTTCAAGTGTAATTATCGGCTGCCTTTGAAGACATAGCGGATATTCAGACCAAATCCACCCGCATCAAATTTAGTTTTATCAAACAAAAAGAAGGTAGGTCTCCAATCCACACCCAGGGCTAAGGGTGCTCCATTGAACCTGTACTCCAAACCTATTTCACCACTTGCACCAAACCAGGTTGGGTCATTGATCAACAATGAAGGTCCAACACCCACATACCAGTTGAATGCCTCACCACCCAATTGTTACCTAAAACATCACCAAACCTAAGTCCCAACTCCTGGGATGATGCGGAATAACCAAGGAAAAGGATCGAGGCTAACACAACGATTTTCTTCATAAGAGCTCTGATTAATTTTTTGATCGGATCAAGCCGCAAATATAAAAACACATTGCATCTGATGCAAATATGTTGCAGCCATCCTTTACAACGCTCAGCAATTCGTGTGCCCGTAACTGTTAACAATACTTGAATTGGGGCGAATAGACCCTGATTAATTACGATGTTGTCATTATCTTGGCGAGATGGGAAAATCCTTCTTCACCATCGGCATCATTTACCTCATTCTTTTTGAGGTAGCAAGGGTATACCTGATCATGCCAATGCCGGGCAGTCAGCAATCCGATTCTATTGATATCGCGTACTTCCTGGGACGTTACCAATGGGTGTTCCGGATCATTGGTTTTCTCATGATTGCTTATGGTGGATATAAGATATGGACCGGTGGCACCAAAAGATCGAAATGGCTGGCAGGAATTGGCCTGTTGATCTATGGTGCTGTATCGTATATGTTCAATATTGAAATGGAGGCCGATAAAATCTTTCTGCAGCCAACATACATGGTATTTGCAGGAAATCAGGACAATACCGTGAAGCCGGAGAAACTCGTCATTGGAACCGAAGTAAAAAAGGACGCCAAAGCCTATCCCATCCAATTGATTGGCTACCATCACCAGGTGGTGGATTCCATTGGTGGACAGCCCGCCATGATCACCTATTGTACGGTTTGCCGCACCGGAAGGATCTTCAGCCCCATCGTAGATGGAAAACTAGAAACATTCAGACTAGTGGGTATGGATCATTTCAATGCCATGTTTGAGGACCAAACCACCAAAAGCTGGTGGGCCCAGGCAACAGGGCTATGCATTGCCGGTCCACGCAAAGGGATGCAATTGACCGAGATCCCATCGGAACAACTCACCATCGCCAGCTGGCTCCGGCAGTATCCAGATGGAAAGATCCTTCAACCAGACTCTACCTTCAAAGAGATCTTTGAGAAAATGGATGTGTACGATAAAGGCCTTTCCAAATCTGATCTTACGAAAAGGGACAGTAGTTCCTGGAACAGAAAATCCTGGGTGATTGGCATCAGTGAAAAAGGAATAGCAAAAACCTACGACTGGAACGTTTTGGTGAATGAGAGATTGATTCAGGATTCTCTGCCGGGCTTGCCTTTGATGATAGCGCTGGAATCAGACAGCAGTTCTTTCCATGTGCTGAGCAGAATGGTTGACCAGCAAGCCCTGCAATTCAGTATTGCAGCTGATTCATTGATTGATGTACAAACAGAATCAGGCTGGAACATGTTCGGTACCGCTACCTCAGGTCCACTAAAAGGAAAACAGCTGCGGAACATCAAAGCATACCAGGAGTTCCTCCATTCCTGGGAGCAGTTTCATCCGAAAAGTTCACGGTAGTGGCTTATCCCTTCGCCATTTGTTTCAAAGCCATTACAAAAGCATCCAGCTCTTTCTCTGTAGTATATACGTTGGGCGTTATGCGGCATCCCATCACATTGGCATAATTGATGGCCACGGTGAATACTTTATGATCACTCATCAGTTTTTTGGCCATCTCACCTGGATCCATTCCCTTGATGCCCACGTTGGCAATGCCACAGCTCCGCTTGGCATCTTGCGTTGGGGTATTTAGCACGATACCCGGAACATCTTTCACGCGCGAGGTCCAGTACTGCTGCAGGTAACGGAGCCGCGCTTCTTTTTTCTCCGGACCGATCATGTCATAATAAGCAATGGCGTCTTCAATGGTGAGGTCCGTTGCACAAGGATGCGTACCGGTATGATTGAGGCGATAGATATCTGACATGTTCTTATTTCCATCACCGATGAGTGGCCAGACTTTGGCAACTTTGTCTTTCCGCACATACAGGAAACCCGCGCCGAGTGGCACGCTCAACCACTTATGCAATGACGTACCATAGTAGTCACAACCCAGATCCGGAATGCTGTATCTGATATGAGCAAATGCATGCGCACCATCCACCATCACTTCAACACCACGAGCATGCGCCATATCGCAGATCTTTCGCACCGGCAGGATCTGTCCGGTGATATTGACCATATGACACACCATCAGCAGTTTGGTTTTTGGCGTGATGGCATCGGCATAAATTTTTACGATCTCTTCATCGGAGTAAGGAATATTGGGAACGGAAACTTTCTTCAACACTACACCATATCGCTTGGATACCTGTTCAAACATATCAAGCATCGCACCATAATCCTGCACCGCCATGACAGCTTCATCGCCAGCCTTCCAGTCTTGCCCACCAATGATCATGTCCAGCGACTCCGTCGTGTTCCGGGTGATGATCAACTCTTCTGGTGTACATCCTGCAATGCCAGCGAGCTTCGCAGCCATGCGTTTTTTATTGTCCCATTGCACAGTACGCATGTAGTAGGAACCCTGGTAGTTGATGTCGCGGATATGCTGTACGTATTTGTCCAGAATAGGTTGCGGAACAAAATTATAGTACCCATTCTCCAAATTGATATAGTCGGGCTTCAACATGTACTGCTGGCGGATGCCGTTCCAGAATGCATCGTCTGACGCAAGTGCATCGGGCGATAAATGCTTTACTTCTGCAAACTTTGCAGCCATGGCTTCCATGCCAAACCCCGCGCCTACCGTTGCGAGTGCCATCTGACGAATAAACTGTCTTTTGTGCATGACTTATTTTCCTCCTTTGATCAAAACTTTATAGAAGTGTACACTGCGAATCAGGTCCTGAATGCCAACCCTTTCATCGATCCCATGAAAACCTTTGGCATTGGTGATGGGCGTAAAATTCAATACGGCATCGCTGAATTTCCTGAAATACCTGGAATCAGTTGCGCCAATGACTAAGTATGGTGTAACGATTGCATCTGGCGCGGTCACTTCCACCGCTGCCTGCACACGTTTATACATCGGGTGCTGAGAAGAGGTTGAAGGCGAAGCTTCCATCAGGGAGATGGTTTGTTTCTTCACTTGCACACGATCATCATTGATTGTTTTGATAAAGAAATTCACCACATCATCACTGGTTTCACCGGGCAGGATCCTGCTGTTAAAGGTTGCCTTTGCTACAGAGGGGATCACATTGTCTTTGATGCCGGCATCTACGATGGTAGGAACGATGGTGGTGTGCACCATGGCGTTGGATTTATGGGAAGCCTCCAACTTTGAGATGATGGTGCCGCTGAATAACCACATATTGCTGATGGCAAGCCGGTTCACAAATCCCTGGTAAGGACCGATGCTGCGCATGAACTCATCAACCGCAGGCGTAATCCTTGCCGGCATCTGTTGTTTACGAACATTATTAATGGCTTTATTCAACACGTCAATGGCTGTTTCTTTCATGGGCATCGATGAATGTCCTCCAGGAATCTCCACCGTGAGATCAACATTCACATAGCCCTTCTCGCCCACACCAATCAATGCAATGGGACGTTTCAACTCCGGCATATTCTCCGTATCAATCATTCCGCCTTCATCCACCACCAGTTCGGGATGAATATTGTTGTCGCTGAACCATTTTGCAATGATATTGGCCCCGCGTTTTCCGGAGATCTCTTCATCATGGCCAAAACAGATATAGATGGTCCGGTCTGGCACCCATCCTTCTTTCAGCAATTGCTCAGTAGCCTCCATGATACAAAGGGCCGATGCCTTGTCATCCACAGCGCCCCTCCCCCAAACGGTATCGCCCTTGATCGTGCCACTGAAGGAAGGCACGGTCCATTTTTTCTCTGCGATGGCTTCCACAGGTACCACATCCAAATGAGCCATCAGTACGATGGGCTTGGAAACGGTATCCTTCCCTTTCCAGGTGAAGACGTAGCTGAACTCGTTAAAGCTCATCCTTGGCAACCTTGTGTGCATGACCGGATAGGTGGTCTCCATGAAGTTTCTGAACTTCAGGAACTCGGCTGTATCTATCGCCAGGGTATCCCCAAACGAAACTGTTTTGATCTGGATGGCTGTGCTCAGGTGCTGCGCAACGGAATCACTCACGCCGGTGATAACGGCCGGCGCACCACCCGGGGTTCCTTTAGGAAACCGGAACGTATTGATCAACAGGATGGTGGTCAGGACCACAACGGCCGCGAGGGCAAGGCCCAGAATTTTTTTGATCATGAATTGCAGTCTTTTTCGGCTGAGTACCCAAGATACCGATT
>JBEISY010000138.1:0-5478 GCA_040375175.1 Chitinophagaceae bacterium | reverse complement strand
CATGATATGAACTCAGTGATGGAGATCGGCGATCATATCATCTATATGTATCAGGGTGATAAGGAATGGGAAGGGTCTAACAAGGAGATCATCTTCTCCAAAAATGAACGCCTCAACAGCTTCATCTTCGCGTCCAACTTCCTGCAGGATGCCAAGGACATGCGGATGCTGGAATTAAAAGGAAAGATCGATAACGACCGAGACATGGACAAACTGCTTGATACATGATCCGGAGAGTGCCCATTGTATTGGGGCTCCTTTGCTGCACCTTGTTAACGGCACATGAGTTTTGGCTGGAACCCCAAAAATTCAATCTTAAAAAAGGAGAAGCTTTAAAACTCAATTTTCGCGTGGGTGAAAATTTTCATGGCGAAAACTGGTCCGGAACCAGATCCTCCGTTGAGCATTTAGCGCTTTATTACAACGGCATCAAGGATGACCTGGAATCATTGATCCCGGATGAAGAACCCGGTGATTCCCTGAATCTGCAATTTTTTGATGAGGGCACAGGCATGATCATCTACCATTCTACCAATAAACGTATTGAACTGGCTCCGGATAAATTCCTTGAATACCTGAAGGAGGACGGATTAGACAGCGTGATCGTTTATAGGGAAAATCACCAGGAAACAGATTCTATCGGAAAAGAATATTACCAGCGTTGCGTAAAAACGATTTTTCAAGTGGGTAAGCAAATGGATAAAACGTATAGCATTTCCTGTGGGCTACCACTTGAATTTATTCCTGTACAACATCCCTACGCCCTCACCAAAGGGCAGACCCTGAAACTCAGGTTGTTGTATCAACAATTTCCGTTGAAAGATGCTAAAGTGAAAGTGTGGCACAAACTGAACGGCAAAGTAAAGATGGAAGAATATCGAAGCAACGCAAACGGTGAGATTCAATTTATTCCATCACTTGCCGGGCGTTATATGGTCAGCGCAGTTCATATGCAGCATATCGATACTAGCCAGAACACCCATTGGCAAAGTTGCTGGGGAAGTATCACCTGGGGCTATTAGATATTTGTATTGAAACTCAGGCGCTTGGAATGACCGCGGATCTCCCTCACCGAAACATCCCTTTTATACGCTATGATTTTTAAACCTTTGGCAGTATATTTGGAATTCTCACGCAAATCGCTTTTAAATCCACTCTTCTCTTTCTGTAACATCTTACAGGATCCTATCTTAACTTAAATCCTGTCCTATGCAACCAACGTCACCGTTAAACGCATAGTGAATGAAATCGTTTTGTACCCTACTAATCCTGTTATGTGCAAGTCTTTCTGTACAATCCCAGTCTGTTACCACCAATGGCAGCATTGCAGCCAATATCAGCAGATCGGGCGCCAGAAGCTGGAACATTGGAACAGCTACATCCACTGGCACGCCGTTGAACAATGGCGTTTCCCGTACAGACTATTTATGGATCAGGGGATTTAACTTTTCCGATCTTCCGTCAAATATTTCTGTTGAATCACTTACAGTGACCTTTACAAGGCAGGCAGATGGCACAGCTACTGATGATGAAGTGCGACTGGTACTAGGCGGAGAGGTCTACAGTGGATCAAACAGCAATGCCGCCATTGTGCCCACCACCTGGCCTGGCACGGCTTCATCGCAAACCTATACCTTCCCTATTGCAGGATTGGCTGTATTGAATACCACTGAATTGCAAAAAGCAAATTTTGGCGTGGCGATTGCTGCCGTGAGAAAGGCCGGAAACATCACTGCCACGGTGAACAATACTGCCACGATAGTTGTGACTTATGAAATGGTAGCACAGTTGATACTCACCAACATCAATGTTTCTGTGAATGCTTCCAATCATGTTGATATTCGGTTCACCACTTCCACTGAGGAAAATATAGAATACATCTATGTGGAACGATCTACAGATGCTTACCGCTTTGAAAAGATCTTCACCATTACACCTGTTGGTGCGCGAAATGTGTATACCCCTTACGCTGTCACCGATAAAGCACCTGCACAAGGGACCAATTATTATCGCATTAAGGAAGTAGATAAAAATGGACGATGGGCAACCTATGTCACCAAAACAGTGAACATCACCCGCACAGGTGCCGCGTTTTCAGCATACTACAATGGAAACCAGGTCATTGCCAGCATTAGCAATACGCCGGGCACCTATCATGTTGCCATCGCTGACCTCTCAGGCGCTATTATCACCCGGCAAGAACTTAAGATGAATACTAAATCCGCCAACCTCAAACTGCCTGCACCAACAAGAACAGGTATATATATTATCATATTAGACGGCCAGGGTGTTCACGAAACCATCAGAATGGCTATCTGTAAATAAGGTCATTATACCATATTCATCGTTAAGGCAATAGCATCCCATTGCCTTATTTGTTGATCTTCGCACCATTGCATTTTCGTAGAACTATGAATCCAGTTCATCGTAGGTTTATCTGTGGAAAGATCAAACAACAGTGAAAACTTTGAAACCATCGCCGCCCTTCAACCGAGGGTAGTAGAAACCAAGGCGCCAGTTACGAGGTGGACCAACAATCCTTCAGGCTTACCGGAAGCAATTCGGCAACCAGTTTACCGGTACCGGCCAGAGCAGGTGTGTATTATGTGACCCTGAGCAACGGTACTTACTCAGAAAACACTAAAGCATTTATAGCCCGATAAACCCAAGCGTTTCTATGGGTGATGCAAACCCTGCCGGAATAAATATGCAGGCGGGGTTTTGTATTTTTTGGGGTGGTCTACCGTAATTAGCCCTATATTTGCGCGACCTAAACAGATCTCACATGGCGGTTTTAGTCGATAAAAACTCAAAGGTTATTGTTCAGGGATTTACCGGCACGGAAGGCTCCTTCCACGCCTCCCAAATGATTGAATATGGTACCAACCTGGTTGGCGGTGTCACCCCCGGTAAGGGCGGAACCCTCCACCTGGAAAAGCCCGTTTTTAATACCGTAGCTGATGCCGTTAAACAAACCGGCGCAAACGTCAGCATCATCTTCGTTCCCCCGGCTTTCGCTGCCGATGCAGTGATGGAAGCCGCAGACGCAGGGATTGCCCTGGTGGTATGTATTACCGAAGGCATTCCCGTCCAGGACATGGTGAAAGTGAAAAACTACCTGCAGGGCAAGAACACCCGTCTCATCGGCCCCAACTGTCCCGGTGTAATCACCGCGGGCGAGTGCAAAGTGGGTATCATGCCCGGTTTCATCTTCAAGAAAGGCAACATCGGCATCGTTTCTAAATCCGGTACGCTGACCTATGAGGCAGCCGACCAGATCGTGAAAGCCGGCATGGGCATCACCACAGCCATTGGTATTGGCGGTGACCCCATCATCGGTACCACTACCAAAGAAGCCGTTGAACTGTTCATGAACGATCCCGAAACCAAGGGCATCGTAATGATCGGTGAGATCGGCGGTGGCATGGAAGCTGAAGCAGCCAACTGGATCAAAGCCAATGGCACTAAGCCCGTTGTAGGTTTCATCGCCGGCCAGACGGCTCCTCCCGGCAGGCGTATGGGTCACGCTGGTGCGATCATCGGTGGATCCGATGACACTGCCGAAGCCAAAATGCGCATCATGCGCGAGTGCGGTATCCACGTGGTTGACAGCCCGGCGGATATTGGGAAGACGATGGCGGCTGTAATAAAATAGCTATTAGCTAGTGGCTATTAACAAATTACATAAAAGAAAAAGGGTCACTTTTAGTGATCCTTTTTCTTTTATGTAATTTGTTATGTTCGGGCATCTTACACGAAGAACAAGAAGATCTTGCACATGAGACATATTACCATCGTCCTGACCATCATAACCCTTTTATTCAGCTGTAAAATGACGCAGAAAACACCTACCAACTATTCCGCCCTCTGGGAAAAAGTAGAACAACTGGTCAATAAAGAAGGCCTTACCAAATCTGCCATTGCCGAAGTCAAATCCATTTATACCCTCGCCGAAAAAGAAAATCAGCCCGCGCAAAAGATCAGAGCCCTGGTATACCTCACGGAACTAATGGAAGATGTCTCCGATGATGAAAGCCGGGAAACCATCGAGATGATACGTAAGGAATTGCAAACGGCCAGGGCCCCGGAAAAACAACTGCTGCATTCCATCCTTGCCTCCCGCTATCAACAGATCTATGAAGAAAATCGATGGGAGATCATGGAGCGCACACCACTAGGCACCCCTGATGAACTGGATCCCAATGAATGGAGTGCAAAGGAATTTCATGATTTTATCAGCAAACATTACCTCGCGTCACTGGAAGACCCTGCACTGCTGCAACAGACCTCGTTGAAAGACTATCAACCCCTCATTAAAAAAGGAAACGCCTCAGCCCTCCGCCCTACGCTTTATGACCTGCTTGCGCACCAGGCACTGAGTTATTTCAAACGCAATGAACGCGATCTGCCGGATCCCATCAATGTCTTCCAGGTGAACGATCCCGCTGCTTTTGCATCCGCCAAAACATTTGCAAACACCAACTTCCAAACCGAAGACAGCAGCTCACTGAGTTTCCGCGCCCTCACCATCTACCAGGAACTGATCCGTCTGCATCTCAATGATAGTGATCCGTCTGCATTGATCGATGTAGATCTGGAAAGGCTGCGGTATATGAATGAAGTGGCCGTGAGTGGCAATAAGGATGAACAATACACTGCTGCACTCGAACAACTGGCTGCGCGATATCCCCAGCATCCCATGGCTGCTGCAGCCAAGGTGGAAGCGCTGTCTGCAACCCTGCGCAACAACGAGGAATTCAATCCAAAGACAGATCCTTCATCCAAGCAATTCATCAAGGTGGATCTGGCCAAGGCATTCCGTGAGATCGCCGACAAATTCCCGAATACCCAGGCAGGCTACAATGCCCAGATGCAATGGCTTGCAATCACGGATACAACTATATCTGCGCAAACGGAAAAAGTGAACGTACCCAACAAGCCTTTTCTATCACTCGTAAAATTCCGCAACACCAAACAACTCTACTACAGGATCATTTCCCTCGAGATGGACCAGCCCTTTATGCAGCGCACGGAAACCTATTGGCAGGATATTGCCAAGCTTCCTTACCTTAAACAGGAGCGCGTGGCCCTTCCCGATCCCGGCGATCTGCGGGAACACAGTATTGAATTGGGGATCGATGGGTTGCCGGTGGGCAGGTACGCGTTGCTGGTTGGCGTGAATGATCAGTTTGCTAGTGAGGCCAATCCGATGTCTGTGCAATATTTCCACGTCTCCAATATTTCTTTCATTCAGAATGGAATGGATTACTATTTCCTGGATCGCTATACAGGTAAGCCTTTAGTGAGCGCAGAGATACGGCTGGTGCAACATCAGTTTGATTATAAAAACAAAAGCCATTCATTCAAACCTGTCAATAGCTTAAAAACTGACGGCAACGGCTATGCGAAGATCAGTGTGCCTGCTGCATTCTATGGTAATTACACTATGGATATCCGGCCTGGGGCCGACAGGCTCTT
>JBEISY010000167.1:0-4954 GCA_040375175.1 Chitinophagaceae bacterium | reverse complement strand
TGCCGGTGGCGAGTTTGATATTGATATGCAGGTTGTTTACGAGGCGGAGGACGAGATCATTTCCATTGACCAAACGGTAGACTATACGGCCCTTTATGCGTTGGTAAAAGAAATCATGCAAGAACCAACACCCCTGCTTGAAACCGTTTGTTGGAAAATAGGCACCCAGGCTAAGACCCGATTCCCCAGGATTACAGAAATTAACATATCCATAAGCAACGTGAATCCTCCGGTTGGTAACTTTCAGGGTCAGTGAAAAGTGTCATGGCACAAGCAATTTGAATCATGAAAAAAATCTTTACCCTCATCGTAATTTGTTCCCTTGCATTCCATGCCCAGGCGCAGGATGTCAACTATCTCTTGGCGGAAGGCGCACAGTTGGAAAAAGAAATGAAAGATGCTGAAGCCTTAAAAAAATACCAGGAAGCCTTACAGCTTTCACCTACTGATATCAAAGCGTTAGCCAAGGCAAGTGAAATGAACACCATCATTGGTAATCGGCTCATAGACAAAAAAACAAGGCAGGAATATTTTGATGCTGCTATAACATTTGCGCAAACCGCGCTAAAGGTCAATGACCAGGACGCGGATGCAAATTATGTAATGGCACTCGCGCTATCCCGCTCTTCGGTGAACAGTGGTATAAAAGAACGAATGGATGCCATTAAAGATATCCGGAAATACCTGGATAAATCACTGGCCGCAGATTCCTCGTATTATAAGGCGCTGCATTTACTCGGAAAATGGAATGCAGACGTAACGGGCTATAGTGTGCCGGAGAAAGCAGCGCTAAAAGTGGCTTTTGGCGGACTGCCGTCCACCAGCTATGCATCGGCCATTGAATGGATGGAGAAATGTAGGAGAAAAAACCCTAACTACCTGATCAATTACCTTGATCTGGCAAAAGCATATAAAGCTAATGGCCAGAGCGACAAGGCCATAGAGATCCTAAACCGTCTGGTGAAGCTTCCGCCGAGAACAGCGGACGATAACGGCTACAAAGCCGATGGTAAAAAATTACTGGAAAGCCTATTGTAATTTGATAAATTGCGGATGTCATTAAAACAATCGAGATGAAAAAACTGATTGCAGGAACTTTCCTGCTTTTCTTTTATGTGACGGCAACGGCACAATCCACTTACAACTCCTATGATCTTTTCGCCCCTTCTACCTACCCGTATGGAGCCAACATGATCCGCAATGGGGCAGGTGAGCCAGGGCCAGCCTATTGGCAGAACAGGGCAGATTATAAGATAAGTACCTCACTGGACGAAAGCAAGAACGAAGTAAAAGGTTCTGTGGTCATGACCTATAGCAATAACAGCCCCCAGGCATTGTCTTACCTGTGGCTGATGCTGGAACAGAATCTCTTCAATCCTTCTTCCCGTGGTTTCGCAAAATTACCTGCAGGTGGCAGGAGCCGGTATGGCAGCAGCCAGAATGAGTTTCCCGGTGGTTTCAAACTGGAACTTGTGAAAGTGATGGACGATGCCGGAAAAGACCTGCCACTGGATACCGTGGTGAATGATACCCGTATGCAGATCCGCCTGGCGAAAGCACTTGCTTCAAAGGCAAAGATGCAGGTCAGGATCGATTACAGTTATGTAGTGCCCGAACATGGCGCTGATCGTACCGGCTGGGTCAATACTGCCAAGGGACGAATCTTTTCAATGGCCCAATGGTATCCGCGAGTTTGTGTGTATGACGACATAAGAGGTTGGAACACAGATCCATACCTTGGCCCATCTGAGTTTTATCTTGAATATGGGGATTTCGATGTAAGCATTACTGCCCCTTCTGACCATGTGGTGGTGGCATCTGGTGAATTGACCAATCCACAGGAAGTGCTGACAGCGGATCAGTTGAAACGTTACCAGGAAGCCAAGGCCAGTACAAAGACTGTGGTCATCAAGAAACAGGAAGAGATAGGCAACCCGGCCACTACTGTAAAGAAACCCAGTCTCACCTGGAAATATAAGATACTCAATGCCCGGGATTTCGCATGGGCGAGTTCAAAAGCATTTATTTGGGATGGTGCAAAGATCAGCCTGCCCAGTGGTAAAGCTGCATTTGCGCAGTCGGCATATCCAGTAGAATCGGCCACACCTAATGGTTGGACGAGAAGCACGGAGTTCACAAGGACTTCCATTGAGAATTATTCAAAGCGTTGGTTTGAATTTCCTTACCCGGCAGCAGTGAATGTAGCATCCAATGTCAGTGGAATGGAGTACCCCGGCATCGTATTTTGCGGATGGAAAGACGTGGGAGAGGATCTTTGGGGCGTAACGGACCATGAGTTTGGCCATACCTGGTTCCCGATGATTGTGGGGAGCAATGAACGCAGGTATGGATGGATGGACGAAGGGTTCAACACCTTCATCAATGAGATCTCATCCGGCGATTTCAATAAGGGCGAATTTCAGCAATCTCCCATGAATGGGCTGATAGCCGGGCGGAGAATGACCGGTCAGGAAGCCGAGAAAGTGTTTTTGACTCCTGATGGAATGCAGGAAGGCAATATTGGCATAAACTTATATGTGAAACCAGGTTATGCCTTGTATTTGCTGAGGAGTCATATCCTGGGAGAGAAAAGATTCGACTATGCTTTTAGGAAATACGTTGCGGATTGGGCATATAAGCACCCCACACCCTGGGATTTCTTCAGGAGTATGGAAAGCAGCACTGGCGAGGACTTGTACTGGTTTTGGAAGGGTATGATCCTCGAAAACTACAAACTTGATCAGGCCATTACCGATGTTCAGACCACTGAGGGCGGGGTAATGGTCAGTGTGATGAATAAGGAACAAATGGCCATGCCGGTGATCCTGGAGGCAACAACGGTATCCGGGAAAGTGATTCGCAAAATCCTTCCGGTAGAGATATGGCAGCATGGCGCTATCTATGATGTACGGATCCCCACTGCCGAAAAAGTACGGAAAGTGGCCATAGACCCTGGGATAGTGTATCCAGATGGTGTCAGGGAGAATAATGTGTGGCAAGGTTTAAAATAGGGTGAGTGTTTAGGGGGAGTGTTTAGAGTGAGGGTTTAGGCTAATTCCTCCTAAACACTCACCCTAAACACTCACCCTAAACACTCACCCTAAACACTCACTCTCTAGTTTGGTTTTTTCGGAGGATAAACGTACCTTCGCTGCCCAATTAACCCAAACGGTTCCAAAAGCGTTCCGCCTGTGCGGGGCCACCAGCAGGGTAATATGTAAAAGAAAAGCAATGCCAAAGGTTAAAACCCATTCGAGGGCAAAAAAGACTTTTAAAGTTTCCGCAACGGGAAAGATCATGTACAGGAAGCCTTACAGAGGTCACCTGCTCACCAAAAAAACCTCCAAACGTAAGCGCGCTTACAGAATTGAAGGTGAAGTCAATAAAGCCAATACTGATTTTGTAAAAAGGCTCCTCCGGTTGAGATAACCCCATCCATTAACTTTAAAATCTTAAGATATGCCTCGTTCAGTAAACTCTGTAGCATCAAAAGCGCGCAGGAAGCGCGTCCTCAAACAAGCCAAAGGTTTTTACGGTAAGCGTAAAAATGTATATACCGTTGCCAAGAACGTCCTGGAGAAAGGTCTTCAGTACCGTTATGTTGGCCGCAAATTGAAAAAGCGTGAATACAGGGCCCTTTGGATCGTCAGGATCAACGCCGCTGTTCGCGAAGAAGGACTGACCTATTCTGAGTTCATCAACAAGCTCAAAGTGAAGGGAATTGAACTAGACAGGAAGGTTCTGGCTGACCTGGCCATGAATGAGCCCGCCAGCTTCAAGAGCCTTGTTGCTTCTGTTAAATAAACAAGAACTTGCCAATATAGCACCGGATATGATAACTTCATATCCGGTTTTTTATTTTTATCCTATATTTTTGCTTCTATCATTTCCATTTCATTACCATAAATTACAAAACCGGCATTGAGCAACAATACTTACACTGACCTGGTAAAACAGACTTTCTATTTTCCCCAGGAAGGTTTCCATGTAGAGAACGGGTACCTCCAGTTCAACGGCCTTGATATCAAATCCTTGATCACGAAGTACGGAACGCCCCTGAAAATCTCTTACCTGCCCAAGATTGGCATGCAGATCAACAAGGCGAAAGACATGTTTGCCAAGGCCTTCAAAAAGCATAAGTACGAAGGTGATTATTTCTATTGCTATTGCACCAAGAGTTCCCATTTCTCTTTTGTAGTGGAAGAAGCATTGAAGCACAATATCCACCTGGAAACCTCATATGCATATGATATAGAGATCATCAATAAGCTCTATGAGAAAAAGAAGATCAATAAAGATATTTTCATCATTTGTAACGGTTATAAACAACGCTCATATACGTCCCGCATCGCGAAACTGCTGAATACCGGATTTAAGAATGTAGTTCCCGTACTGGACAACAAAGAAGAACTGGATGCCTATAAACGCTCCGTGAAAGTGCCGTTTAAACTAGGCATCAGGGTGGCTGCAGAAGAAGAACCCACCTTCCCATTCTATACTTCAAGACTTGGCGTTAGAGCAAAAGATATCCTCGAGTTCTATGTTGATAACATCGAAGGCTATGAAGATAAGTTCCAGCTGAAGATGTTGCACATCTTCCTGAACAAGGGTATCAAGGACGACATATACTATTGGTCTGAACTCAACAAGGTGGTGAACCTCTATTGCCAACTGAAGAAAATCTGTCCAGAGCTTGACTCCATCAATATCGGTGGTGGATTTCCCATCAAGCACTCCATCGGATTTGAATATGACTATCAGTTCATGGTCAATGAGATCGTGGGGAACATCAAAAAAGCTTGTAAAAAGGCTAAGGTCAAAATGCCTAACATCTACACAGAGTTCGGCAGCTATACCGTTGGTGAGAGCATGGCGCATATTTACAGTGTCATTGGACAAAAAAATCAGAACGACAGGGAAACCTGGTACATGATTGATTCATCGTTCATCACTA
>JBEISY010000195.1:0-4537 GCA_040375175.1 Chitinophagaceae bacterium | reverse complement strand
GCTGATTACTATGTTGGCAAGCTCAGTACTGCAAAGGGTGAATTCCGTACCACCGTACTGGTGAAAACCCGTGGCGATAAACGTGTGGTACAAGAACTTCGGTTTGAATAGCTATTAGCAAGTAGCTATTAGCTATTTTTGATCATGCTTTCATTTGACCAGGCACTTGAACAACTTGTTGCTGCAGCCATCATAGAAGATGTTGGCGAGGGTGATCATTCCACGCTTAGTACCATTGCACCTGATGCCAGGGGCAGAGCCATTTTAAAAATCAAGGATGAAGGTATTCTCGCCGGCGTTGCCGTAGCTGAGAAGATCTTTCATATGCTGGAGCCTGGCTCTACACTGCGCATTTATCGGAAGGATGGTGATGTAATGGTTAAGGGCGATATCGCTTTTGAGGTATCTGCATCCATACATACCATCCTGAAAGGCGAACGCCTTGTCCTTAACATTATGCAGCGCATGAGTGGCATTGCCACGCTGACGCGCCAGTATACAGACAAGTTGAAAGGATATCATACCCGTATATTAGATACTCGCAAAACCACACCCAATTTTCGCTTGCTGGAAAAAGAAGCCGTGCGCATTGGTGGGGGGATCAACCATCGGTTTGCGTTGTATGATATGATCATGCTTAAAGATAATCATATTGATTATTGCGGCGGGCTTGCGAAAGCCATCAACCTTGCGCATGAGTATGTACAAAAAGTGAAACTCGGGTTGAAGATAGAAGTTGAGACCAGGTCTTTGGACGATGTGGCAACGGTTGTGCAGATGGGGAAAGGCAAGGTGTTTCGGATCATGCTGGATAACTTTACACCGGAAAAAATCAGTGAAGCCTTACAATTGATCAATGGGCAGTTTGAAACCGAAGCGAGTGGCGGGATCAACCTGGAGAACCTTGAGGCGTATGCGGCAACAGGAGTTGACTATGTGTCTGTTGGGGCGTTGATCCATCAGGCACGGAGCCTGGACCTGAGCCTAAAAGCAGAAGTCTAAATTCAATTTGGCAATTTGATAATGCGGTAATTATGAGTAAGAAGAATAAAGCGGACAAGAGTGGGTTTGTGTTCAGCACTGATCCGTCTTTTCAGTTTGAACATGAAGCACAGGAAGAGCAGGAGACACTTCTGCCGGAGAAACAAAAACTCCGGATCATGCTTGATACCAAGCAGCGTGCAGGCAAAGCGGTGACGCTTGTCAAAGGGTTTATTGGAAAGGCTGAAGACCTGGAAGAACTTGGCAAAAAAGCTAAGCAATTTTGCGGGACCGGCGGTTCTGTGAAAGATGGTGATATCATCATTCAGGGAGACCAGCGGGAGAAGGTGCGGCAGTTTCTTACCAAGTTGAAATACAAAATCGTCTAACAATTGCCAATTGTTAATTGCCAACCCTATTGTCCTTGCGCCAGAGAATACGCTTTCTTATCTCCCCACATGTTTAATAACTCAGTAGAACAGATTTTGAAATCTGCGGATACCCGCGTGTACAATTCAATGATGTCTCTTTGGCTCAGCGGCGCATCGCCCACACTTTCAAAACGGCAGCGATATTGATTGACGAGGTTTGTAAAGATGGATCCCTTCGGCCATACCTGTGTTCCCCTGTTGCTGATGGTGATCAGTTTGAAGAGGTCAAGGGTATGTTTGAGGCATTTTTCGGCAACTTCTGTGGGTTGTTCGGCACTCTCGATGAAAAGGTCTACCCCAACGATGGTTTCTTCTTCCATCTCCTTACTCATGATCAATGGGTTCTTTTCCAGTTTGAATACGGTAGGCGTGATCGGTTTATTAGCAAGCATGGGTTTGGCACCATGTTCGGGCAACTTTCCAAAGTTGCCGATGATGGCGTTGGCGAATTCAGTGGTGTTCAGCGCTGGCTTGGATTTGTCGCCAAAGTCGCCAGTTCTGTATCCCTGCTCCAGGGTATAGAGTAATGCATTTTCGATAATGGCTGCATTTTCCATAAGACCTACGTGGCGCAGCATGGCTAGTCCACTCAGGAGGAGAGCCGTGGGGTTAGCGATGTTTTTTCCGGTGATGTCTGGTGCGGTACCATGTACGGCTTCAAAAATACAGATATGGTCGCCAATATTGGCTGAGGGCGCAAAGCCCAATCCACCTACCAGACCGGCACAAAGATCAGATACGATATCTCCCTGTAAGTTGGTCAGCACCACCACATCAAACAGATCCGGGCGGGTAACCATCTTCATACAGAGATCGTCAACAATGATATCATCGGCTTTGATATGTGGATATTCTTTTGCGACTTCGTAGAAACATTCCAGGAACAGTCCGTCTGTGATTTTCATAATATTGGCCTTGTGCCCGCAGGTGATGCGATGGGTACCTTTTTTGCTGGCCATCTCGAAGGCGTATTTGATCACTTGTAAGCTACCGGGACGCGTGATGAACCTGCGGCTCAGGGCCACATCGTGGGTGAGCATATGCTCAATGCCGCCATACGTGTCTTCGATGTTCTCCCGCACCACCGTGATATCAATCGGGATACCGGCTTTGCTGAATACAGTGTCAACGCCGTGGAGGGTCTGGAATACCCGCTTGTTGGCATAGGTGTTCCAGGTTTTACGGGCAGTCACGTTTACGCTTTTCACGCCCTTCCCTTTGGGGGTTTCCATCGGACCCTTGAAGAGGATGCCCAGTGTTTCAATGGTTTGCTGTGCTTCAGGTGTCATCCCATTGGAAAAACCTTTGTCGAACACCCATTTCCCCATGTAAACATATTCATATTCAAGGTTTACATGGTTGGCTTTGAAGATCCCGAGAACGGCTTCCATAATTTCCGGTCCAATTCCGTCGCCTTTGGCTACAGCAATTTTCATATAATTTGTTTAAGGTGTGGCGGTGCAAAAATACTTGGTTAAGTGCTTTGGAACACGAAGAACTACAACAAATCTTACAACTTGGTGTTATTTTTCTATATTTAGTCAAAACAAGGGGTCCATGGTTTCTAAGGTGACAGAGGGCGTAAAAGTCAGTGTGGAAAGCTTTTATCAGCCGGATTACAGCAACCCGCTGAATAGTGAGTACATGTTTGCCTACAGGATCACCATAGAAAATAATAATGCCTTCCCCGTTAAACTGCTGCGCAGGCATTGGCATATTTTCGACAGCAATGCTAATACACGGGAGGTGGAGGGCGAAGGGGTGGTGGGCGTTCAACCCCACATCAATGCGGGCGAGCAGTACCAATATATCAGTGGCTGTAACCTCAAAACGGAGATGGGTAAGATGTACGGCACTTACCTGATGGAAGATATCGCCAATAAGAAGCAGTTTGATGTCAATATTCCCAGTTTTGACATGGTGGTGCCGTTTAAGATGAATTAAAAGTCAAGGTTAAACCTTAACACGAGGTTTATTCTGAATATCCTACCTTTGCAGGGTTCTGATTAAGGACTTTTTATTACTGAATTTTCACTTGTTCTATGGCCTACAAAGTAAGTTTTAACAACAGCAACCGTGTATTTTTCAACACATTAAAGACGGCTGTTGACGAGTATTTCGAGAAGAATAATCTCCGCAAAACAGGTAACTATAAGCTTTACGTAAAAACCACCACGTTGATCGTTTCAACGCTGGCGATTTACCTCAGTGTATTGTTTCTTCCGATGCCCGGGTGGGTGGCCATCTTGCTGAGTGCCGGTTTCGGTCTGTGCATGGCTTTCATCGGTTTCAACGTTATGCATGACGCTAACCACGGCAGTTTTTCCTCACGGAAATGGGTCAACGAAGTTTTTGGGCTGACGCTCAATTTCATTGGTGGTAATGCTTTTCTGTGGAAGCTCAAGCATAACATCGTTCACCACACTTACACCAATATTGATGGGGTGGATGATGACATCAACAATATGCCGTTCATGCGCGAGGCACCCACACAGCCATGGAAGCCGATGCACCGCTACCAGGGGTATTATATGTTTATGCTCTACGGATTCACTTCTTTGTTCATGTGGATCTCAGACTTCATCAAATACTTCTCGAAGAAAGTATATACCACCGAACTGAAGCCGATGGATGTGAAGGAACATGTGATCTTCTGGTTCACCAAGGCTGCTTACGTAGTATTGTATGTAGTGATCCCGATCCTCGTGCTGGGATGGAAGCCCTGGCTGATCGGATTTGCGGTGATGCATTTTGTACTCGGTCTCACCATTGCCATTGTGTTCCAGCTGGCGCATGTGGTGGAACATGCTGAGTTCTCAGTTGCCGGTCTGGAGCCTGTTAAAATTGAGAACGAGTGGGCCATCCACCAGATCAAGACCACCGCCAATTTCGCGGCTGGGAGTAAGCTTGTGACCTGGTGCCTGGGTGGATTGAATTTCCAGATTGAACACCATCTTTTCCCGAGGGTCAGCCATATTCACTATCCGGCGATCAGCAAAATTGTGAAAGATACCTGCGAGCAATTTAAGCTTAGATACAACTATTTTCCTACCATGGGAGAAGCCGTGTATTCCCATTTTAAGATCATGGATCAGCTGGGAAGAAATCAACTGGCAATTAACAAT
>JBEISY010000407.1:0-2466 GCA_040375175.1 Chitinophagaceae bacterium | reverse complement strand
GGCTTCAGGCATACGGGCCCTACGGATGGCAATCTCAGTTACAAGGCCAAGCCCGAGGTAAATACCGCACCTTCATTCATCAGTACCGGTTCTTTTCAGGCATCGGCTGCCAGTCTTTGGATGTTTGAGGGGATCTATGTAAAGGGACCCGTCATGGCCATCGGCGAATACTATACCGCTGGCGTAAACAGCGACAGTAAGGGCAATCCCTCATTTTCCTATTGGCAACTGGGCGCAGGTTGGTTTATTACGGGCGAGAACCGGAAATACAACAAACTGAACGGAAACCCGGGCAAATTGATCCCTAAGCGGAATTTCAAATTCAGGAAAGGCGTTGGTCCGGGTGCATGGGAACTTTCGTCAAGGTTCACCCGTACGGATGGTACTGACGCGGGTATATCCGGGGGTGAGTTCAATCGATTAACCATGGGCGTCAGCTGGTTTCCCAACGCGCATTTCAGGTATACCATTAATTATGGCCATGGTTGGCTGAATAAAGGAGGACTTCAGGGTCAGGTGAATATCTGGCAGTTCAGGGTGCAGTTTGAACTATAGGGAAATTGGTTGGAACAAAAAAACGCTTGTCTGTGGCGTTTTTTCTAGCTTTGAACCCGGCACCCAATGATGACATTGCATGGACAATCTGAAGGACCTGTTTTTACCCGTGGTATTCTTTTCCGGAATGCTGGGTGGTATCGTTGCATTTATTCTCTGTTTTGTCAACCAGACAAATAGTTACTCCACTCGTCTTCTGGCGGGGTTCCTGATCGCTTTTTCCCTGTTTGCAGTGAATTTTGCACTGATGATCACAGGTTTTTTCACTAAAGCACCTTATCTGTGGCGGGTAATGGGATTTGCGTCTTTTTGTTACTCCCCTTTGGCTTATCTGTATGTAAAATCCGTTCTGCAGCAAAGCTATCGTTTCCGGAAAGTGGATCTTTTTTTGTTCATCCCTGCACTGCTACATACCATTTCTTTCATTCCTTTTTTCCTAAGGCCCACATCGGAAAAAATCGCATTTATTCAATTGGTGGCAAATGAGCCCTATCGGATTGCGTTAGAAGAAGAGAGTTTCGTGCCTCCAGGAACATTTTATTTCATTCGGGTGATCATGGGCGTTATGTTGTTGATTTACCAGATCGTCCATTTGGGGAAATGGAAGAAAAAGCAAGGTGGAACGATGCTCAAAGAGCAACAGAATAAGGATATTTTCCGATGGTTGGTCGGCTTTACCATCGTGATGAGTATCTACTGGCTGCTCATTGTAACGGAAAGCCTCTACCATGCTGCGGCAACGGGGCGATTGATCACTAGCCTGATCTTTACGATATCTGGTACCATACTCTTTGTGTGCCTGTATTTGATGATGCAGCCATCCATACTGTATGGAATTAAAGGCTGGCGCCAGCCCAAAAAACCATCAAAGGCTTTAGCAGAGGCCCCAAAAGAAGGTGAAGAGGAGAAGGAGATCAGAAAGTATACCCTTAGTATTGAGCAAGGCCAGCAATATAAAACACTTCTGGAGACGCACCTGAATACACATCAGCCATTTCGGAAAGTGGGGTATAGCCTCACGGACTTGTCTCATGAGCTTCAGATCCCGCCCCATCAACTGTCTGCCTTCATCAACCAGGAGTATGCAAAAAATTTCAGTGAATTGATCAATGGGTATCGGATAGACTATCTGATCCGGCGAAGCAAGGAGTCCGATGATTTTGAACAATTTACCCTGGAGGCCATCAGCAAGGAAGCAGGGTTTAATTCCCGTGCCACTTTCATTTCAGCGGTAAAGAAGCATGCCGGCAAAACGCCATCTGAACTTTTCAGGAGCAAGGAATCCAAGGAAGTGTAATTGTTTGTAACTCCTGTTTGTCGATATTTCTGAACTATCAACATTATTATTAAGGTAAATCCAGACATATGCGATTGATTTGCCTACTTTGGCGCTTCAAACCATTTCTCATGACCAGGTCTATTAACCAACTGATCAAAGCTTCCATGCTACTGATGGCGGCGGTATCAACCTTGCCCAGTTTTGCACAGGTTGACCCCCGCGATGTCAGGAAAGAAAATTTTAAAGGGGACATCCAGCTTGATGTTCGTAATTCCAAAGCGGACTGGGCGCCCTACACGCCCAAAAAAGCGCCGAAAGATGCGCCGAATGTGTTATTTGTGTTGTATGATGACACGGGACTTGCTGCCTGGAGTCCTTACGGTGGTGGCATCAATATGCCACCCCTGGAAAAACTCGCGAAGACCGGTCTTACTTATACGCAGTGGGACACCACGTCACTCTGTTCTCCCACCCGTTATACTCTGTTGACGGGTATGAACCATCACCTCACTGGTAATGCGGCCATCACCGAAGGCGCCAATGGATTTCCCGGTGCGCACGGACGGATTCCGGAGCAAACGGCTACCATCGGACAGATTCTTCAAGACAATGGGTACTCTACATTCTGGATC
>JBEISY010000147.1:0-5283 GCA_040375175.1 Chitinophagaceae bacterium | reverse complement strand
GAGTTTATCGTAACACCCAGTGCATCCTGTGCAGGTTTCGTTAAAAACTATTATCACAAGCTGTTGTCTGGTGCGTCCAATATCAACGATATCCGCGCGATGCAATCCCGGATTTTTGAACTTAGTGATTTCCTGGTGAACATCGCCAAGAAGGTTGATTTTGGTGCGAGTTTTCCGCACAAAGTCACTTATCATGATTCCTGTGCTGCGCTGCGGGAATGCCACGTAAAAAAAGAGCCTCGTAAACTCCTGGAACATGTAGAAGGGCTGGAATTAGTGGAAATGAATGATGTAGAAACCTGCTGTGGGTTCGGTGGAACTTTTGCCGTAAAATTTGAAGATATCTCCGGTGCAATGGCAGACCAGAAGATCACGCATGCCATGGATACCGGGGCGGATTATATTGTCTCCACAGACGCAAGCTGTCTCATGCACCTTGATGGATTTGCCAATAAACAGGGTAAGAAAATTCAAACCATTCACCTCGCTGATGTGTTAGCTCATTTCTAAGAAAATTCACATGGCATACTGGCTCGTAAAATCAGAACCATTTAAATATTCCTGGGATCAGTTTGTGACCGATAAGAAAACTTTTTGGGATGGCGTAAGAAATTATGCAGCCAGAAACAATCTGAAGGCAATGAAAAAAGGGGAGGAGGTTTTTTTCTACCACAGCAACGAAGGGCTGGAGATTGTAGGGATTGCCAAGGTAGTGAAGGAATTCTACCAGGATCCTACTACTGATGAAGAGGCCTGGGTAGCGGTGGACCTTGCACCCGTGCGAAAACTAAAGAAGCCCGTCACTCTGGCTCAAATCAAGGCTAACAAATCTCTCGCCAATATGGCCATCCTGAAACTGGGTAGACTCTCCGTTACACCTGTAACGGAAGATGAGTGGGAGGAAATTCTTTCATTAGCTAATAGCTAGTAGCTAATAGCTATTTTTACATCGTGAAAAAACTTGTAGTGCTCACTGGCGCAGGCATCAGCGCAGAAAGCGGATTAAAGACATTCAGGGACAGTGATGGCCTATGGGAAGGTCATCGCGTGGAAGACGTTGCCACGCCTGAAGCTTTTGCACGCAACCCCAATATGGTTCTCGATTTTTACAACTACCGGAGACAACAGGTTGCAACTGCAGAACCCAATAAGGCGCACAGGACTCTCGCACAACTGGAGAATGATTTTGATGTTCAGATCATTACCCAGAACATAGACGACCTGCATGAACGAGCAGGAAGCACAAATGTGCTTCATCTTCATGGCGAGATTTTCAAAATGCGAAGCAGCCGGAATACTCAACTGGTTTATCCAATCAAAGGTGACATACGGATGGGAGACCTTGCAGAAGATGGTGCACAGCTGAGACCTTATATTGTCTGGTTTGGTGAGGCCGTACCCATGATTGAACCCGCTGCTGAACTGGTTGCGGAGGCCGACTTGTTTGCGGTTGTTGGAACTTCTTTGGTTGTTTACCCAGCAGCAGGCCTGGTCAACTGTGCCGCTGAAGACACGCCTGTTTTTGTAGTGGACAAGAAAATTCCACCCATTAAAGCAGGGGACAAGTTGAAAATATTTGAACAGCCCGCTACCGAGGGTATGGTGGCGCTGCAGTTGCTGCTGCTTAGTTCGTATAAGTAAATCCGATACCACATTGCTCCAAAGCCGGAAGGATTTGTTCATAGATATCGGCGGAAACCGGAATAGACACGCCAGGCTTATGTAAACGACCCTCGAGTATTCCAATGGCAGCAATTGCAAGAGGTAAACCAACCGTTTTCGCCATCGCAGTTCTTTGCTGGTCTTCTCCTTTCACCACCAGATGTGCAATGGACTCGTGTGTCTCATCATCCTGTTCATAACGCAGCTCGTGCAACATGATGATCATGTCTTTATCGTCCGGTGACAAAGCCAACTTCTTTTCCATTAGCATCTGCATGATATCTACAGGACTGTGAATTCCTGCCGGAAGCTGTTCATCAGATTCCGATCCTAAAAAACTGAATTGCGCTTTCAACAAACTTGTATCCAGTTTACCTTCGGGATGCGCAAGAAAATGCTGATCAAAGAAATTTCGTGTAGCCATACCCGTGGTATCGATCTGCCGCTTTGTATTCGTGAGATCCAGATCCACCACTTTCTTCCATCCGGCGCAGAAATCAGGATGGCGAAGCGTAGTACGGACGAAATCGGTAACATCCTTCATTCCGTAGGTGGCGATGTATGCGATAGAGTCCCGGTTCGCATACCAGCACCAATCTCCGTGGCCGGGAACGGAAACAACCTGGGCAGGGTTGAACAACGCATGGTAAGGAACGTAGATCTCTTTTCCCTTCTCCAGGTAACGGGCCCCATCGCTGCCTGCCATCACAATGTTTCGTGGGTTCCAGCTGATCTTATAGTGCCAGGGGTTATTATCAGACTCTGGCGAAATCAGGCCGCCGCAATGTGAACGGAAGCCGATGATCTTTCCGCCCTTAGCCTGGATCCCGTCAATCATCTCCATCGCACTCATATGGTCGATGCCCGGATCAAGCCCCATTTCACAAAGCATGGTAAGACCGAGTTGTTTTGCATCGGCATCCCAGGCAGCCATTTCGGGCGTCAGGTAAGAGGCATTCAGGAAATGTTTTTTAAGCGATATACAAGCTTTAATTACCACCGGATGGAAAGATGGTGGCAACATGGAAATCACCAGATCTGATTTCCGGATCAGGTTATGAAGTTCCTCTTCGTTGTGTGGATCAACCGAATAGGCGGCCGCTCTTGCATTGCCCTTGATCTTGGCTTCTGCAACAAACAACTGGCCATCCGCTACATGAATGAAAAGATCCTGAATTGCGGCTGCGTGGATCAGATGATCAATGAGAATAGTGGCCGATTTTCCGGCACCAAGAATCAGGATTTGCTGCATAACCTAAGGGTGACCTGCAAGGTAAGACAATGCACCTGAACCTATAAGTTTTCTGAAATGCCGGCAGCAGAAGAAGTGATGTAAATGATGTGCGTCTGCACCTTGATCCCACGGCTGGATTTGGGTGCTGTAATGTCTGCAGATTCGCCAGCCTGTACATCCTTAAACCGAAGGGTTTCAGTCTTTACCAATTTATTGTTGTTAGAGATGTATTGCACTTCAACCACCACAAGATCGAGTTTGTAAGACGACTGATTATGCAGGCTCACCTGCATGTCTTCCATTCCGCCAAATGCATTGACTTTATACTTGTTCAGGCTTGTACTCACTTTTGATGCGAGGCTTTTTATCACGGGACTTGATGCATCCTGCACATTGGTCTGGGGTTTGTCGTCATTGAACCGAACCACGGTAGTCTTTTTGACCGGAAGCGTGCTCATCGGTTCCTGGTCTTTTCCCTTTTGCGGAAGTGGGGTAGTTTCTGGCTCAACAGATGCACCATCTTCTACAATTTCATCCGGCGCGGCATTTGGAATCTTTCCGGCAACAGTAGGTTCAACAGTTGTAGCTTGCCTTGGTTTCTGTTCCGTCATCCGGGTAGGTGGTGTAGCCACTAATGGATCGCTAATGCTGCTGTATAACAGGTAGGCCACCATTACAATGGTGAGAATGCCCATCCCAAAGGCAATGTATTGAATGAGGTCATTGCCGGAAAATCGGGTAGTTTCTGCTTCAACGCGTGAGAGGGGAGGCGCTGCTTTCAACACTGGAACAACCTCTGGTTCAACCGTGGGAATACGATTTTTTTCATCAGTATTGAAAATCGGCCCCAATACTGGCTTGCTCGATGATTCCTTTTTCTCCAACGGTTGGAAACTGATGGATTTTTTGTTGGCCTCTATTTTCTCGGGATCGATCTTCACGCGGATGTTCCCGGGCAAAGAGATGGATACATATTTCCTTGGCGGGATCTTCCTGACTTCTTCCTTTCCGATGGTCTTCTTTTTTTCAACCGGTGCATCTTCCTGTTGGTTTTTTTGGACCGAAGAAGACTGCTGGAATTGATAATGTTCCTGCTGGGCCGGCTTTTTGTAAAACCGGTCGTAAGGCTGTTCATCCACCTGCGGGGCGAAGGATTTGAACTCATCCACTTCACAGGGATATCTCCAGGCTGCGCTTTTCCCTTCCACCCAAACCAGGTCATATTTTTTCAGGCCTATGGTTTTGATGTCATCCAGACTATATGGCCCAGACTGCTTATTATCCCGCAGAAGTAGATATGTACCCGACATGTGTTGTAACCTCCCTATAAATGTACAATGAATTACTATCCAATGCATGTGAATGATTCGTTATAATGTCTCAACCCTTCAGCAGGAGGCAGATTCTGGGCTGAAAAGCGCTGAAAGGACCCTTTAAAAACGGGGCATATTTTATGGCATAAAACGGTTATACACAAGTTGTTGTACTGGTCTGAAAACATGGGTTTTTCGCAAGGATTTACGGCCTAAAAAAAGTACATTTGCAAACCTTGTGGAAACAGGGTTCAGGGGTGGGGCATAGGGTTAAAAATCCCTGTTGTTTTACCCTTCAATATAAACTCCTTTTACACTATGGATGAGCTGAATAAGCCTGAAGAGACCAGAGATGGTGATCGCATTATACCTGTGAACATTGAGGAGCAGATGAAGGCCTCGTACATTGACTACTCCATGAGCGTCATTGTAGGGCGTGCCTTACCGGATGTGCGCGATGGCCTGAAGCCAGTACACCGTCGTATTTTATATGCGATGAATGAACTTGGCCTTGACTTCAACAAACCCACCAAGAAATGCGCCCGTATTGTGGGTGAGGTGTTGGGTAAATTCCACCCCCACGGGGATACAGCGGTATATGATACGCTTGTGCGTATGGCACAGGAGTGGAACATGCGGTACCCGATGGTAGACAAGCAAGGCAACTTTGGGTCACCTGACGGTGAAGGTCCGGCCGCTATGCGTTATACGGAGGCCAGGATGCAGCGTATCGCGCATTATCTCCTTGAGGATATTGAAAAGGAAACGGTTGATTTCCAGCTGAACTTTGACGATTCGCTGGAGGAGCCAACGGTATTGCCTACCCGAATTCCTCAACTGCTGATCAACGGTTCCAGTGGTATTGCCGTGGGCATGGCCACGAATATGATGCCCCACAATCTTACTGAAGTTGTGGATGGTTGTATTGCGTTTATTGATAACCGTGATATCACGATCGAAGAACTCATGCAATATGTTAAGGCGCCTGATTTCCCATCCGGCGGTGTGATATATGGGATGGAAGGCGTAAAACAAGGCATGATGACCGGCCGCGGAAAGGTAGTGGTTCGTGGT
>JBEISY010000307.1:0-3351 GCA_040375175.1 Chitinophagaceae bacterium | reverse complement strand
GGTCAAAAGCATTCAGTTCCTGATACAATCCATCCTGCGCCGGCAGTACTTTTTTCTCCAGTTTCATATCCGGTGCTGCGCCTTCATACCAGATGACGAGATCGCCACCTGTTGCTGTGGGCTGCCATTTGACCTGGCTCATGGTTACCTGCGCTTCACCAGAAGGCTCGATGCCCAGCACATTGGTCATGGTCAGCCCCGCCTTCAATTGTACAAAAACCTGCTGTACACCGGTCTTTTTATATGTTGATAACGGTATCGTATACACGAAAGCATTGGCCTCGCGGGTATTGCCTTCTTTCACGAGGATACCTTGTTGGTTTGGCGTGATCTCGTACGTGGTCAGGTGCGTCACACCTGGAGCAAACCGGATGAGCGCATCCAAAGCAACGGTGTCTTTTTTGTGGAGGATCAGTTTCCGGGCCAGCGAAGGGGAATTGCCTATTTGGTTAAACAAAACATGCGGTGTGGTCAGGCTGTTACGCCATATCAATATATTATTGATGGTATCAGTTCCGGGATTGAGGAAGTCCAGCTCATTGCGTACCACAGCAAAACCCAGGTAAAGATCGATGGTGGTCAGCTGTTTCTGCAGCACCAAACTATCGGCGGCAGTCGGTACCGGCCTGAACGCCCGCCCCGTATTCCAAAGCCCGTCCCCAATCCGCTGTGCTTTGGCAGTGAATGTAGAGACTGTCAGCATCACAATGCCAAATGCCCAATGCCATGATGTCTTCCTCATGCTCATAACATCGAATTTCACGATAATTTTTTTCATTTTCGATTTTTGTGTAGTTTCGCTCCATGATTTTAAGCCTGCATAATCACCATCATCACCTCTTGCCGAACAGGTAAGCCGATGGCGTTTGATGCAGATCAAATAAAACCGAAAGGGCTTACACATGGTGTTGAGCCCTTTTTTATTTTATCTATATGAAGTTGAAAATTGCGATCCAGAAATCAGGACGGTTGTATGAAGACTCGGTGAGCCTGCTTAAAGAGTGCGGTATCGATCTCCGCAATGTGAAGGATAGGCTCAAGACGGAATCCGACAACTTTCCCTTGGAAGTGTTTTTTTTGAGGGACGATGATATCCCGCAGTATGTGGAAGATGGCGTAGCGGATATCGGCATTGTGGGCGAGAATGTGCTGGTGGAGAAAAACAAAGTGGTGGAAGTGGTGGAAAAGCTCGGCTTCGGTAAATGTCGGTTATCCATTGCCGTTCCCCGCAACATGGACTATCCGGGCATTGAATCGTTGTCCGGCAAGAGAATTGCCACCAGCTATCCCGTGTTGCTGAATAAATATTTGAAAGAACAGGGCGTGCAGTGTGATATCCATGAGATCAGCGGATCTGTGGAGATCGCTCCCGGCATTGGTTTGGCTGATGCAGTGGCGGACCTCGTGAGCAGCGGCGGTACCCTGTTCATGAATGGACTGAAAGAAGTGGAGACCATCCTCTCTTCCCAGGCCGTGCTGGTGCAACACAAGGGGTTGAATGGCGATAAGCAATCGATCCTCGATAAACTGTTGTTCCGCATCAGGGCCGTGAAAAAATCCAAGCGCAACAAATACATCCTGTTGAATGCGCCGAATGATAATCTCGATGAAATTGTATCCATCCTGCCCGGCATGAAGAGTCCAACCATCCTTCCGCTGGCGGAATCCGGTTGGAGCAGTGTACATAGTGTGGTGAGTGAAGACACGTTCTGGGATATCATCGAGCAACTGAAAGCGGCCGGAGCCCAGGGTATTCTTGTGGTTCCCATTGAAAAAATGATCCTCTGATGCAAGTGATACAACAACCCGGGAGATCGAGCTGGCCTGCGTTGGTGCAGAGACCTACGGCTTCCTTTCAGCAATTGGAAAAGCCGGTGCGTAAGGTGATGGCTGCCGTGCAGCAGCGGGGCGATGCGGCCGTGAAAAAATACACGCGGGAATTCGATGGCGTAACGCTGCGCAAACTGGAAGTGACGGAGAAAGAGATCAACCAGGCCGTGAAAGGACTGGATGCAGACTTGAAAGCGTCTATACAGATAGCGGCTGCAAATATCCGCAGGTTCCACGAGGTCCAACACCAGGCCGGAGAAAATATAGAGACCATGCCCGGTGTGCGATGCTGGCGCAAGGCTGTGGGCATTGAAAAAGTGGGCCTGTATATTCCTGGCGGATCGGCGCCTTTGTTTTCCACTGTATTGATGCTGGCCATTCCTGCTACCATTGCGGGATGCCGGGAGATTGTTCTCTGCACGCCACCACAGAAAGATGGTACCGTACATCCGGCGATCTTGTTTGCGGCGCATGTGGCCGGGGTGAAACGGATCTTCAAAGTGGGCGGTGTGCAAGCGGTTGCTGCCATGGCCTATGGTACGGAGAGTATCCCGCAGGTGTACAAGATTTTCGGTCCGGGCAATCAGTATGTGACCATCGCGAAGCAGTTGGCGCAGCAGGAAGGCGTAGCCATTGATATGCCTGCAGGACCATCAGAGGTTTGTGTGCTGGCCGATGATACGGCGGAGCCTTCGTTTGTTGCGGCGGACCTGCTGAGCCAGGCAGAACATGGTCCGGATTCGCAGGTGTTTTTTGTAACCACCAGCAAGACCCTGGTGCCAAAAGTGCAGCAGGCATTACAGGAACAGCTGGAAGCCCTTCCGCGTAAGGCACTGGCAGAGCAATCCCTGGCCAATAGCAGGGCCATTGTGTTGGAGGATATGGAAGAAGCGATGGAACTGGTGAATGCTTACGCACCCGAGCACCTGATTATTTGTTGCGCGGAAGCGGAGAGATTAGCGGAGCAAGTGGTGAACGCAGGTTCGGTATTCATCGGCAACTATTCCCCGGAATCCGTAGGTGATTATGCCAGCGGCACCAACCATACCTTGCCCACCAATGGATTTGCGCGTGCATACAGCGGTGTTAGTGTAGACAGTTTTGTAAAGAAGATCACCTTTCAGCAACTTACTAAAGAAGGGCTTTTGGGTATTGGAAAAGCGGTTGTGACGATGGCGGAGGCGGAAGGACTTTCTGCGCATGCGAGGGCTGTTTCCCTGAGGACTCAAATTTAGAATCCTGGAATCTGGGAAACCTGGAATCCTGAAAATCTGGAGTCGGAATTCCGGAGGTCCGCTCCAACTACAGGATTCCAGGATTTTCGGTTTCCCAGATTCCAAGATTCCAAAAAAATAAACCCATGTTCAACTTAAATAATCTCGTAAGACCAAATATCCAGGCGCTGGTTCCTTATTCTTCCGCACGCGATGAATTCAAAGGCGAAGCCGATGTATTTCTCGATGCCAATGAAAACAGCCTGGGTTCGCCCTTGCTGAAATGGTATAACCGCTATCCCGATCC
>JBEISY010000428.1:0-2250 GCA_040375175.1 Chitinophagaceae bacterium | reverse complement strand
CGACAAACACTTCAACCTGCTCCTCCCCTTATTCAGGCAACTCAGTTTAGACGGGCATATGATTGCCGGAAAAGATAAACAATTGTTAGGCGCTTATTTCACGATGGAGTATTCCATTGAAGCGGCTGCTTTTTTCAATCCATCGATGATGGAGCATCCAGACCAAACGGGACTCTCTGAAGGAAGCAAGCGGATCATCATCAGTTTCCGCGCAACCGGGGAAGGCCATATTTCTTCGGTGGTTTTCAGAACGGGCGTGATAGACAGCTATAACCATATAAACCTGGATCCACCGGGCAAAATGTTGGAGTCACCAGAGCATATCAGAAAACACAATTATCACAAAACCTCATTTGTGATGAAGCTCGATGAAATGCAAGTGAGTCATCACCTCGCCTATCAATCCGTAACCAGTGAACTCCCCGAAGTGTTCACCTATGAAGAATTGCGTAAGCTGGTAGATAAGTCCCGCATCTTGCTTGGCAGTGAGGAAAAAGAAAATTTGCTCTTGAATGAGATCATGTGGCTCGCTTCTTCCCATTATGAAATTGAGTTTTCCAAAGAGACCCTGATCTCTGAACGGGTGATCTTCCCTATTGCCGAAACAGAAGTAAAAGGAATTGAAGATGCGCGGTTTGTACGCTTTAGTGATGAAAACGGCGCACACACTTATTACGCAACCTACACCGCATTTGATGGCAATACCATTCTCCCGAAACTATTGCTCACCAGGGATTTTCGGCATTTTACACTAATGCCCGTTAACGGTGAAGTGGCCCAAAACAAAGGCATGGCTTTGTTTCCCCGGATGGTCAATGGAAAATACGCGATGCTTTGCAGAACCGATGGCGTGAATAATTATATCGCGTATTCAGACAAGATCAATATGTGGCGTTATGCAAAGATCCTACAGTATCCAGATTACCCCTGGGAATTTGTACAGATTGGCAACTGCGGATCACCCATCGAGATCCCTGAAGGATGGCTGATGATCACCCATGGTGTTGGTCCCATGCGGGAATATGTGCTGGGCATTTCCCTACTTGACCTGAACAATCCGGAGAAAGTGATCGGCAGACTCACCACCCCGCTGCTCGTCCCGAATACCAATGAGCGGGACGGTTATGTACCAAATGTTGTGTATTCCTGTGGATCTATGATCCACCAGGATTCACTTATCATTCCATACGCGATGTCTGACTATGCTTCTTCTTACGCTACCATTAATGTGAAGGAACTGGTTTCTGCTTTGCTGGCATCGGCATAAGCGCCGGAACTTCTGCTGAATCCAGTTTCGCTGCATACACATCTTCAAATGCCTGCAATACGGTCAACTGCGAAATCAAATAGGCAAGTGTACTCTCCGCCCCCTGGTTTCTATTCACCCCATCGCGTTCCAATCCATCACAGCAGCCCTTGGTTTCGAAATCATAAAGACTGATTCGTAGATCATTTTCGCCCAGAAACCACATGTATGAAAAATAGAGTTTATCCAGGTATTGCTTATCTCCTGTAGCCTGATAAGCCTGGTGAAACATGAGCACCATCGCCATGGCATCCAATGGTTGTTGTGCATAACGTGAAGGATCGCCATCTTTGATGTACCAGGTTTCATTCCCGACCAAACTCAATGCATTATTCTTTACTGTTTTGGATTCTACAAATGCCATGCTGGCCATCGCCACAGAAAAAACATCTGCATCGTGCAAGGTTTCCGATGCATGTAACAAAGCAAGGGGTAACATCGCATTATCATAGGTCAAAGAGACTTCAAACCAGCACCAGTCGGCAGTGGCATAGGCCCGATGTTGTTTAACCAATTTATTCGTCAGGACCCGTAGAATATCGATTACCTCCTCGTCATTCGGATTTCGTTTCAGGTAATAAGATATACCGATGATGGTGTAGGCGATACTTCGGATAGACTCGAGTTGAACGAAGTTCGGAACGGCATCAAAGAAGATCAGTCGACCCGTCTGATAATATGCATCATTGGGTGCATTGCCCAAAAGATACCCCAGCGCCCAGATCGTTCTACCAAATGAGTCTTCCGAACCCCGCTCATCCAGGAAGTCTCTTTTGAAACTCAAGAAATTTCGGAAACTACCGTCTTCGTTTTGCATATAATGGATATAGCTCAGGTAGATCGGTAAAAGGTCAAGTGCCAAAGGGAGTTTTAATTGTCGATATGCGGTTACCACCATCAGCAATGCCCTGGCATTATCATCCAGGCAGTATCCTTCTTTCAGG
>JBEISY010000333.1:0-3120 GCA_040375175.1 Chitinophagaceae bacterium | reverse complement strand
GCGCATTTTATATTGACCGGCAATTCAAGGATTCGCTTGCCGGGCGTAAAAAGATCTTTGAATTGCCTACGCTTGACTTCGAGGAGTTTTTGGTGTTTACCAAACAAGAGGAAGCATTGAGCGAACTGCTGCGCTTGCGCTCCCGCGAGGTGCAAAAATCAGTCATGGAACCACAGCTTTGGGTAGGGCTAGAAGAATATATCACCTATGGCGGCTACCCTGCTGTTGTCCTTGAAACCCAGCCTGACCTTAAGATCGAACGCCTGCAGGAACTTCGGGATGCCTTTGTAAAAAGGGATATTCTGGAAGCAGGCGTAACGGACGAAACCAGGTTCTATCGTTTAATGGTCTTACTGGCTTCGCAAACGGGAAACTTGCTCAATATCAATGAATTGGCAAACACACTTCGCTTGACCCATAATGCTACTGATCAGTTTCTGTACGTGCTGCAAAAATGTTTTCATATCAACCTGGTGAAGCCTTTCTTCCAAAATCTTCGCAAGGAATTGGTAAAAATGCCGAAGGTTTATTTCAATGACCTCGGACTCCGAAATGTACTGATCAACTACTTCGCGCCACTCGAACAACGCGCCGATAAAGGCGCCCTGCTCGAAAATTATGTGTTTATTAAACTGAAGGAAAAATTCCCCGCTGACCAAATAAAATTCTGGCGTACCGCAGACGGTAATGAGGTAGATTTTGTGCTGGAGGAATCCGCATTTGCAGGCAAAGCCATCGAAGTGAAGTTCAGTCCAACAGAAGCAAACCCCAACAAATACAAGAAATTCAAGGAAGCCTACCCACAGTTTCCCTTGCAATTTTATTCCTGGCATGAGCCTGAATTAATGCTGTAAGAGGAACTTTAATAAAGCACAGACAGACAGCTGGTTACTTCGCAGTTCGCAAGTTCGCAGCGTTCGCAAAGGCTGCAGCACTTCGCACTTCCCCCTTTATCTTCTCCCTTCACTTATCGGTATGATCATCATACGAAACAGACTCATTCTCCGTTATTAACAACAGAATTCGCCCAATGGCAGGGAACCGTCGGTGAACAGGCTTGTGGCTACCAGCGCGTCTTTCTAGCTTTGTTTCATCATTCAGTCCCAATGAAGAAAATTATCGCATCCGCCCTTATCCTGTCCCTGGCCCTCGGCATGAAGGCCCAGGATAAACTGGAACTGATCAAGAAAAATACCTGGCCCATCAGCTCCATCAACCTGAAAGATACTACCGATGCAGACCTGGATCACTTGGCTGAAGCCATTGGTGACAGCAGAATTGTAATGCTCGGCGGTATGAACAATAACGATGGCGAAACCATCCGCGCCAAGGCCCGCATCGTGCGCTACCTGCACCAACGCCTGGGTTTCACCGTATTAGCAATGCCCTCTGATTTCTACGGTACCAATATGCTCTGGGATACCAAGAGAAACGGGGCCTCTGCCCTGATCGCCGTTCCGGAATCCATCACCGCTACCACTGAATTCGGTCCACTGAAAGATTATATTGCTCAACGTTCCCTCGGTGACCAACAACTGGAAATCACCGGTTATGATATTGAATCCAGTTATAAACCTGGCGTGATCCATTTTTCTTTGAAGATTAACACGCTCTTCAAAGACCTCGGCTATGAGACTAACGATACCGCATACACGCACTACGTAAATACCCTCCGCGCAGCAACTAATCCCGAAGCAGTAAAGAAAATGGAGGACACTACCTTCGGCTACCTGAAGTATTTCACCAAACAAATCATTGAAGACATCAATAAAAACCAGAAAGCAGACAGTTTAGGCTTCTGGTCACAAACTTTGCGCAACTATCTTGGTAATGCTTACATGAACTGGCAACTCCGGGACAACATAGGTACACCCAACACCACCATCCGGGATCGTCAGATGGCGGCTAACCTATTGTGGATCGCAGACCAGAAGTATGCTGCCCGTAAAATCATTGTGTGGGCTGATAATAAGCACATTACTCGTAATAATGAGACGATTGAATTGGTGGTGAACAGGCCGGAAAGAAGTGTGCAAACCGTGAACATGGCCTCTGAACTGTCCCGCGTGTACGGTGCAGATATCTTCACCATCGGCTTCACTTCCCTGGAAGGAAAGATCTTCGATGAAAATATTGCTGCAGATTCTATTGAAATCAAAGAGACCGGCAGGAATGATTGGTTCACCAATACCCTGAACACTGCAGGTTTTGAATATGCCTTCACGGATTTCCGCACCATCGGCGCACACGAAAACACCGATTCTTATTTCACCATGCGCGCCTGGAACTACCATACCGAAATGAAGGGCGATTGGTTCCGTGTGTTTGATGGTATGTTCTACCTGAAGACGAATAAAACGGCTACGGCAAAGGTGAATTATAATCATGTGCCGATTGAAAACGGAAAACCGATTGATGTGAAAGGCGTTGTTGCGACAAACAACCAAGAATAGTTCGCAGTTCGCGAAGGTCGCAAGGTCGCAGTAGTGCCGAATGCCAAATGCCTAATGACTATCTTGATCCCGGTTTTCTGCGGGATCTTTCTATTTTTACACCATGAGAAAAATCGGACTCGTTGGTGGCATCAGCTGGATCTCAACCGTAGATTACTATACACATATCAATAAAGGAGTGAATGATCGGCTTGGCGGAATGGAGTTTGCCGAGTGCATTATCTATTCTGTGAACTACGGACCTATCCAAAAGAATAATGCGGCAAATGATTGGGATGCTACGTATGCAACCATTCATCAGGCCTGTATGCATTTGGTGAATGCAGGTGCAGAGGCGATTCTCCTATGTGCCAACACGATGCACTTGATTGCCGATAGGCTGCAGGCTACCCTGCCTGTTCCCATCATTCATATCGCCGAAGTAACGGCCAAAGCCATCCAGGCGCAGGGCGTTAGCAAAGTAGCGCTGCTCGGCACACGCTTCACAATGGAGAAAGAGTTCTTTAAGGATAAACTTGCTTCGCTGGGGATTGAGGCCATCATCCCCAACGAGGCAGACCGCATCTTCATTCACCAGACCATCAATGAAGAGTTAGGCAAGGGCATCGTGACGCCGGAAACAAAGGCCCGCTACCTCGCGATCAGCAATGAACTGATCAGTCAGGGC
>JBEISY010000384.1:0-2703 GCA_040375175.1 Chitinophagaceae bacterium | reverse complement strand
CGGAACAGTTGAGAGGATCGGGTTGAGGAGTACCCGTATCCGTACGGCAGAGAAAACCTATGTTACCATTCCCAACAAGCAGATGGTGGATTCAATTGTTGACAATCTGAGCCTGCGAACCCATCGAAGGGCAGAGTTCAGATTGGTACTTGATAACCGTAATAGTGCAGTGCAGCTGCGTACATTGATTGCGGAGATAAAGGAAGTATTAAACGACAAAAGAATTGTTGACAGCAATGTTTTTCTGGCAGATATTGCCGCTGAAGGATACGCCATCAGTGCGGACTACCTCAGTGAGGAGCTGGACTTTAAAGGTTTCAACTTACTGAAGGAAGAGCTAAACCTTAAGGTCATCGATATGATCGAAAAAATGGATCTTCAGATGGCAGGAAGTGAGCGGAGTGTGCGGATCATTACAGACCAGCCTTCATCGCCACAAGGAAGCGCTTCAGTTGCTCCAACTGCTTGATCATCTCAAATTTTTCTTTGGACTTCTTATTGTTTTTGAGATACTCTTTTGCACCTTCAATGGTGAATTTCTTCTGGCGAAGCAGGTGGTGAATGATCTGGAGATTCTTGATGTCTTCCGGACGGAAAAAACGATCACCTTTTCCATTTTTCCGGGGCTTTAAGATATCGAACTCAGACTCCCAATAGCGCAGCAGGGAAGTATTCACTCTGAACATGGAAGCCACCTCACCAATGCCATAATACTGTTTGCTGAACAGTATTTCATCTTCCGGTATTTCTGGCAGGTCTGCTTCCATGCTCATTTCCTTGATAGATTTCCGGCCCCTGGTTTTCGCTTTGGGAGGATCTTCTTTTCTTCTTACTGCAATAATAGCAATAGGTTCTTCTATGGGTGTGACTTTTACTTCGGGTACCGATACAGTAATGATGGGTGGTTTTTCGTAATGTTCAATGTTACGAGCCTTAGGAACCTGAACGGCTACGTTAGCCTTAGCAATTCTCGTGGCCTGCTCTTTCAGCAGTTCCCTTCCTTTGGTTTCCACAGGAGCCTCTTCCGCCATCACGTTTACAGGCGGTTTCAATACCCTTTCCTGTTTCACCTCGGGTTCCGATTCTGCATCAATAAACATGTTAAAAAGATCCAATTGTTCCGGCATCGAATGCAATTTAGAACTTGAGGCCAATGGAGTGCGTATAATTTATTCACAACATGTTAATCATAATTAGAGAATGTGGCAATGCGGCAATGCGGTAATTTCGGAAGGCGCGCCATGCGTTGCGGCGCGCCGGCGGTCACTCCGTGTGTTGCTGCGCAGGCCGGCAACGCACGGCCGCGCTTCCTACATTGCCGCATTTGCAAATTGTCTAATTGTCTAATTACTAATCAAAGCTTTGGTTGCTGGAAGTTGCCAGCTTGAGAATTTGCTGATACTGTTCCGGAGTAAGATCGTTGTAGAAGAAATAAATTGGATCGAGTGGTCTTCCACCCTTATGTACCTCATAGTGAAGGTGTGGGCCGGTGGATTTACCGGTGCTGCCCACCCATCCGATGACTTCGCCCCGTTTGACCATCTGACCGGAGCGGACCTTTACCCTGAACATATGACCATAGAGGGTTTCGTAACCATAGCCGTGATTGATCTCTACGTGATTACCGAAACCATTGCCGTTATTGCCGGCTGTGGTCACGCGACCGTCGGCGGTAGCATAAATAGGTGTTCCCTGGGGTGCGGCAAAATCGAGCCCGGCGTGAAACTTGATGGTTTTATATACGGGATCGATCCTGCTTCCAAAACCAGATGCCACGCGCTTAAGGTCTTTGTTGGCCACGGGCTGGATGGCAGGTGTTGACGCCAGTAGTTTCTCTTTATTCCGCAGCATTCCCTCGATCTCCTTGTATGATTTTTCCTGGGACTGGATCCGGGCGGAGATCACATTAAGCGTATTGAAGATCGAATATGCCAGTTCATTATCGTCCATTGAGGATACCAGCCTGATCTCATTCTCCATTTCCAATTGCTTCTGGCGGGCAGAATCCGGAATGGGCGTAGCTTCGAAGATGGTACGGTACACTTCATTATCCCGCACTTCCAGTTGCCGCAATTGAGCTTCCACCTCTTTCACCCTGCCGGAGATCAATTGCAGGTCTTCCTGGGAACGCTCATACTGCATTCGCAGGAGCTTTTCCTTGGGCGAATCCAGGAAGCGAAATGCAAAGGCAACAATGATGAGAGCGGTAACGGTGGCGGCAGCGATGAACCCCAGGACACGCAGGAGCTTGACCCTTAGTGGGACCACCAGTTTTTCATACCGGAGCGTGTGTGTATTATAGTAATATTTGACTTTTTTCATACGTACGATTCGTGCAATTTTCCGGGTCAGGCTTGGCGGTCTTTGCCGGATTCAGTTGCCCAAATGATGTACTTTTGTGCCCTTATCTGGAGGGGCAAAGATAACCTTGCCCGTTAACAATCTCCAATTTAAACGTATAATCGGCATGACTTCGTCAGAAATAAGGAAAAAATTCCTGGATTTTTTTGCATCTCATGGTCACCAGGTGGTGCCCTCCGCTCCCATCGTTGTAAAGAATGACCCCACGCTGCTGTTTACCAACGCGGGAATGAACCCATTTAAGGATTATTTCCTTGGCAATAAACCTGCACCTTTTTCAAGGGTGGCAGACACGCAGAAATGCCTTCGGGTGAGTGGCAAACACAATGACCTTGAAGAGGT
>JBEISY010000057.1:0-8472 GCA_040375175.1 Chitinophagaceae bacterium | reverse complement strand
GGTAACCAGCTTTATATCCCAGTTCTTTCATCAGTTTTGTGGGCGCATTACGCAGGTGCAGCGGAACGGGGAGGTCGCCGTGTTGTCTTACCGCGGCCATAGCTTCGTCGATGGCGAGGTAGGATGCGTTACTTTTGGGCGAAGCGGCAAGATAAGTGGCACATTGTGAAAGGATGATGCGTCCTTCCGGATAGCCAATTTTATTCACCGCTTCAAAACAGGCATTGGCCATTACGATGGCCGTTGGATTGGCATTGCCGATGTCTTCGCTGGCCAGGATCACCATCCGCCTTGCGATGAACTTGATATCTTCCCCGCCTTCAATCATGCGAGCCAGCCAGTAGACCGCACCATTGGGGTCTGAGCCCCTGATGGATTTGATAAACGCTGAGATGATATCATAGTGTTGTTCCCCGCCTTTGTCGTACATCGCAATCCTGGTTTGTGCCACATCCAGCACCAGCTTGTCCGTGATCTGTATCGGTCCTGCCGGTTGGCTTTGCACCACCAGTTCAAAAAGATTAAGCAGCTTTCTGGCGTCGCCACCTGAAAGCCTGATCAGGGCATCTGTTTCGGTGAGTTCAATGGTGTGATCCTTCAGCATTGTGTCTTCCGCAATGGCGTGCTGAAGGAGCCTGATTAGGTCCGTGGCCGTCAGCGGTTTCAGTACATACACCTGGCACCTGGATAAAAGGGCGCTGTTTACTTCGAAAGAGGGATTTTCTGTGGTGGCGCCAATAAGGGTGACGATGCCTTTTTCTACGGCACCCAGCAAAGCATCCTGCTGGCTCTTTGAGAAACGATGGATCTCATCGATAAATAAAATGGCCTTGTCTTTACTTTTAGCCTGCTCAATCACTTCACGTACATCTTTTACACCAGCGCTGATGGCGCTGAGGGTGTAAAAATCCTGACGCAGGGTGTGGGCTATGATATTCGCTATGGTTGTTTTGCCAGTGCCGGGCGGTCCCCAGAGGATCATGGATGGGATGATCTGTTGGGCGATGGCGTTGCGCAGCACACTGTGCTCACCCGTCAGGTGTTCCTGGCCTGCCAATTCAGTCAGGGTGGTAGGCCGCATTCTTTCTGCAAGAGGCTTTTGCATCCTCAAAATTAGCTAATAGCTTCTAGCCAATAGCTGATTATCTTTGAATGATGTTGATGGCCTGGATTTTCTGGTTCATGGTGTGCTGCGTGCTGTATACCTATCTGGGTTATGCAGCTTTGCTCTGGATGTTTCGGCAACGCAGGAGCCAGCCTGCCGTACCCTCCACACTGCCCAGGATCACGCACATTATTGCGGCATTCAATGAAGAACAGGAGATCGATGCGAAGATCGAAAATACGGCGGCCATCAGCTATCCGTCACATTTGGTGCAACACATTATGATCACGGATGGGTCCATAGACGCTTCCGTTGCAAAGGCTGCAAATGCACCGGGAATCACCCATCTTCACCAGCCCATCAGGGAAGGAAAAGTATCGGCTATCAATCGTGCGGTGGCGGCGGCAGGTGACACGGAGATCCTGATCTTCAGCGATGCGAATGCCATGATCAACCCAGACGCTTTTCTGGAAATGGTACGTCATTTCCAAAACCCTGATATCGGCGGTGTAGCCGGCGAGAAAAAAGTAGTGGCCGATGACTTGGTTCCGGGCAAGGCAGAAGGAGTTTACTGGAAGTATGAATCATGGCTCAAACAACTGGATAGCGATTTTTATACGGTGGTTGGTGCCGCCGGTGAGTTGTTTGCCCTCCGTAGAAGTTTGTTTACACCGGTTCCGCAACAGGTTCTGCTGGATGATCTCTACTTGTCATTAGTGGTTTGCCAGCAGGGTAAACGCATGGCCTATGACCCTCAGGCTTTTGCAACTGAGGGTCCTTCGTTTTCTATTGCCGATGAATGGATGCGCAGGGTCAGAATCGGCGCCGGAGCATTTCAGAGCCTTCGGATGTTTCATCCCATACTGAATGTATTGCGATATGGTAAATTGTCTTTCCAGTTTTTCTCCCATCGGGTGATGCGATGGTTGGTTTGTCCATTTGCACTCTTGCTGATCTTCTTCTGCAATATCCTTTTACTCATTCAACAGATCAACCCTTTGTATCTCAGCACTTTGGTGTTGCAGATCCTTTTTTACCTGATCGCATGGATCGGGTTTGGCGTTGCGAGAAGGCAAAAAGGCAGCGGATTTTTTTTATTGCCTTTTTATTTTGTGTTCATGAACATGGGAATGATCGCAGGCCTCTATCGCTATCTTTCAGGTAACCAGACGGTTAGGTGGGAAAAGTCCAGAAGGGCCGTCCTGCGCTGATTTCAGCCGATTGCAATTATTAGGGAATTGTGAATAAGAATGCGATGATGGTGTTGCTATTCTACATGGCAGACCATATCTTTACTGAACAAACCATCTGGAAAATTGCATACGTTTCCGGATCTATACTCCCAGTTCCTTTGAAATGACTTGATCCATTTGACTCCACTACCCTGGAAAAGCCGCCAATGTTAACGGTTTTCAAAATCTCATTGCATGAGAAAAGAAATTCTGGTCATTGACGGTAGTAAAGCGATACGCTTCCTCATTCAAACCATTTTCAAACGCTACTACAAAGTGGTGTCGGTTCCGGATGGTGTTGCTGCCATGCAATATCTGCGTTGTCATGCCAAACCAAATCTTATCATCGGATCTCCCGAACTGGATGATATGGGCGACTGGGAGCTGATCAGGCATCTATCCCTGAGTCCATTCTATAATGATATACCGCTGATTGTGATCTCCTCTCAGCCGGAAGATATGTTGCAGGCCAATGTCATGAAGTATAATGCGATGGATTGCTTTTCAAAGCCATTTGATCCGCTGAAGCTGATTGGCACCGTGGATGCACTGCTTCTCGGCAGCAGGATGCACAAGATCTGACGCACAAACTGAAAACGATGACCAAGCAAGAAACCGCACAAAAGACACCAGCTTACCGGTTGGTGAGTGTTCAGGATAGTACCCCGTTGCTCAAGCAAAAGGAGAACATATTTTATATCGGAGACAATATAACCCTGGTGGCTAACCTGGCGGGTTCTTTCCGCAATGGCTATGCCACGGCGGTGAACCTGCAGCAAGGCGTTTCATTTTTGAGGGAACTCCTCACAGATCAGTACAGATTCAGGGGCATCATGATTGACGTTCCTTTGCACAAACTGCAGTTGGAGAATTTCATGCAATTCATGCAGGGTGCTGGCCTGAAACAGGTGCCCGTTTTGTATGTGTCTACCTATCTCTCAAAGCGTGAGACGGAAGAAATGATCTCTACACATGTGGTGGACGATATTGTTCATCCTATCAGGGATATCTTCACCATTGGCGAGCGCATGGATTTTGTAGGGCAAGTGAAGAAGCAGACAGCAGGCAGAAAGGAGATGGCAGTGGCAACTTTACTTAAAAACTGGATGCATGCAGTGGTAAAACGCATAGCTGACATTGTTATCTCCACTATATTGATCATTTTGTTGGCACCAATCATGTTGGTGCTGGCCATTCTGATTAAGCTGGACTCCGATGGTCCCATCTTTCACAATGCCTACCGGGCAGGAAAGGGATATACCATCTTTAAGTTTTACAGATTCAGAACCACCAAGGTGGGCACAGCCAGACTCGTCACTTCTCTTTCACAAGTCAACCTGTTCAGGGATCACGGGGCAACGTTTTTGAAAGCCTGTGATGAATCCAGTGTGACCGGTATCGGCCAGTGGCTTCGCAGAACCTGCCTGGATGAACTTCCCCAATTGTTCAATGTATGGAAGGGGGACATGTCCATGGTAGGCAACAGGCCCCTGCCATTGAATGAGGCATCACAATTGACCAACGATGCATTTGCGGAGCGTTTCAATGCGCCTGCGGGCATCACCGGTTTGTGGCAGATCCATATGAATGGGGATCTTTTTCGGGACAGGATACAGGATGATCTCTTGTATGCAAATCAAAGAACCCTTTGGCTGGATTTTACGATCCTTTGCCGCACCCCTGCTGCCTGGTGGAGAAAAGTGAATGCACACTAACGAAAAGGTTTATACTGTGCATGGTGCGCCAGGGAAAGCATCGGTTGATCTCCTTTTGTATCTCCGTATGCATGAATAGTTGAATAATTGGAAAGGTCAAACGCTTCGAGGATGCGAAGCACTTTTTCACGACCATGGCAGTTCTTTCCATTGATGTAGCCGGTCAAAAGACCGGCCTTTACTTCCAGTTTTGTAGCGATGAGCTGGATGTGGTGTTGTGAACACCATTCGCTCACCCAATAGGTAGGCGCGGCAGACACAACCACTACTTCGGTACCTTCCTGCTGGTGCTCACGGATACGGGTAAGCGCAGCGGGGCGGATGATTCCTGGTAGGATGTTAGCACTGAATCTCTGGCAGGCATTGATGAGATCTTGTTCTTTCATGCCGCCAATGAATCGGTTGAGCATGATCTCCTTGGCACGGTGATTGGAGAGCAGGCTTAGTTTTAATGCAACGAAAACAGGGGTTAGGGTGAGGAAATAGAGGTAGTATCTGTTGTTTCCTTTGAGATAACGAAGGAACACCAGCATGGTGTCATCCGTGGTGATGGTGCCGTCAAAATCAAAAAACGCAATGGATCTGTCCATGGATGGGTTGTTGCAGTGTTTTACTTGGCTGAGTAGTTATACTTTTGTTCTTTTGGCAATATAAAACTTTTTATCCCTATGATCCGGGCTACAGTAACAGCAATGGCATGGCAGTTGGGAAGATCCAAGGGTACAGTGGCGGGCAAGATGCCCCTGCAGACCTTTGATGCAGAAACGGTGTTCCTGTTGCAGCAGATGAACCAGATGCCGGACTATCTGCGGTTTCCATTCAAGATGGTAACGCTGTTCTACGGGCTTCATACCATCCTGACACATGGTAAACCTTTTCATGCCCTGCAGCCACAGCAAAGGGATGCCGTGATCCGGAAATGGAAGCATGCAAAGATTTCATTTATGTCAACCTTCATCCGTTTTTTTGAAGGACTGGTGACGGTTCACGTTTATTCGAGGCAGTGATGTACAACAAAACTCAATTTTCCGATCAGCTATATACTACCATACCGGCACGGCGTCATTATGATCATATCGTGATCGGATCAGGTCCTGGCGGAGCCATCACCGGATGCATGCTGGCAGAAGCGGGGAGGGATGTATTGGTACTTGAAGAAGGTGGATACTTTGATTTAGATGATATCGAACCTTTTTCCATCGAGGAGATGAAGCACAAGTACCGCAATGGCGGACTTACGCTTGCTTTTGGCAAGATCAAGATCAACTATGTGGAAGGTAAATGTGTAGGCGGAGGCAGTGAGGTGAACAGTGGACTTTATCATCGGACCCCAAAAGATGTACTGGCTGCCTGGCGTAATGATTTTCAATTGAAGGATGCTGATGAGGAAAGCCTGGAACCGTTCTTCCAACAGTGCGAAAAAGATGTCTGCATTTCCTATAACCCAGGCGTTTTGTCTAAAGCATCACTCAAACTTGCAGAAGGTGCGGAAAAGAAAGGCTGGAGCCAGCAGGAAGTACCGCGTTGGTTTTCCTATTCTGGCAAAATGGATGCTGAAGGGCAGGCAGAAGGTGTGAAGATGAGCATGACGCAAACCTATCTGCCCCGTATGATGAAGGCAGGTGGCAGGCTCATGCCCCAGACACGTGTTTTGAAGATCGTTCAGACAGGTGGGCATCAGGTGATCCACTGCGAGCATCAGGGCCAGCGTTTTGACCTGACCTGTAAGCATTGTTTCGTTTGTGCGGGTGCCGTGCAAACGCCACAGATCCTTCATAAGAGCGGATTGGGTAAACATATTGGTGAGCGTTTTTTGTTGCACCCTACCATCAAGGTCACTGCTTTGTTCAAAGAAGAAGTGAACCGGGAAAGTATGGGTGTTCCTGTGCACCAGGTCAAGGAATTTGCCCCCCGTTTCAGTTTTGGCTGTTCCATCAGCACACCGCCCTACCTCGCCATGGCCATGACGGATCATCCCAATTCTGCGGAACTCGTGAATACAGTATGGAAGAAAATGGCCATTTATTATGCCATGACCAATGCAGCCGGGAAAGGTGCCGTGAAAGCCTTGCCTGTTTACAAAGATCCGTTGGTACAGTATGGCATCACCCAGGAAGAAAAGCAGCATCTTGCGGAAGGTTTGAAAAAGCTTTGTGAACTTTTGTTTGCGGCTGGTGCGGAAGTGCTCTATCCGAGCATAGCCGGTTCATCACCGCTCCACTCTATGGAAGATGTAAATAAACTACCTGCATCCATTCCCGCTGCAACCTCCAACCTGATGACCATCCACCTGTTTTCATCCTGCCCTATGGGGGAGAACAGGCATGTTTGTGCTACAGATTCATACGGTAAGCTGCATGGCGTTGAGGGCCTGTACATCAATGATGCGAGCCTGTTGCCAACTGCACTGGGCGTGAATCCGCAGGGAACCGTCATGGCCTTTGCCCTTAGAAATATTGACCACTTTATTAAACATACATCGTGAATAAGCCAGACATTTTACTTACCGGAGTGCAGGGATGGCTGGGACGCCGATTGCTGCGGATCATTCTTGAGAAGAACCATGGTAATCCAATCCTCGATGCGTACATCACTGACCATACCCGCGTGCGCTGCCTGCTCCTGCCGGGACAGGATGAGAATGCACTGACGGCGCTTTCTCCGCGGGTGAGTGGTGTGTATGGCGATGTACGCAATCCACTGGATTGTGAACGATTTACGGAAGGTGCAGAAGGTGCGGTGATGATCCACATCGCAGGCATCATCCACCCCAATAAGGTGAGTGATTTTTTCAGCATCAACCGGGATGGAACGAAAAACATCCTTGAAGCATCGGTCAGGCACGGGCTCAAACGCGCCGTCATCATGAGTTCCAACTCGCCTATTGGTTGCAATCCTTTCCGTGACCATGTGTTTGATGAGAGCAGCCCTTTCCATCCGTACATGAACTACGGTAAATCAAAGATGGAGATGGAACAGATTGTGCAGCAGTTCACGAAGCAGGGCAAGATAGAAACATCTGTGATCCGGGCACCGTGGTTTTATGGGCCGGATCAACCGGATCGGCAGATCCTGTTTTTTACCATGATCAAGGAAGGGAAGGGACCGATTGTGGGTGATGGTGAGAACCTGCGTTCCATGGCCTATCTGGATAACTTGTCACAAGGGCTTTTGCTTGCGGCTTTCCAGCCCCAGGCTGCCGGAGAAGTGTATTGGATCGCTGATGAGAAGCCTTACACCATGAACCAGATCATTGACACAATTGAGCGATTGATGGAAACAAAATTCGGGCTAACGGTGGCGCATAAACGATTAAAGTTACCGGGACTTGCGGCGGACGTAGCGGAAGTGGTTGATGGGATGATGCAGAAGTTTGGCATGTACAACCAGAAGATCCACGTATTGGGCGAGATGAATAAGACCATCGCCTGTTCCGTGGAGAAAGCGAAACAACATCTTGGGTACAAACCCCTGGTTTCTCTTGAAGAAGGCATGCGAAGAAGCCTGCAGTCCGTTTTCGACAATGGCCAAAAGATCTGACGTGAGAAAAGTAGTGGTAGTACCGGAAGGTTTGTCAACTGATCGGGAAGGCAGGTACTATGCTTCGGACTACTATATGGCGGCGCTGGACCTTGCGAGAGAACTGGCCGGTAATGATGGCCATATATACCTGGCGCCAGCCAACAATTTCGGGGCCCACCAGCCGGAAGATTATTTTGGAAGGGACTACCTGTTTGAGGCCGGATGCAGGTGCAGGGTTGAGTGCGTAGGGAGTAGTATGAAGCGTGTGGGATATCTGGATACCCTTGACAATGCGAAGTATCTGAAACATCATTTACAAGAGAACGGTCAATGGCCCGTGGGAGATATATCGCTGGTGTGTAACCGACCACATCTTTTCCGTAGCGCACTCATGTTCAGGAAGTTTGGATTCAGCATTGCCGAAACCCGCGTCAGTACCGTGAAGCAGCGCAGTGGACGCCGAATGGTTAGACGGTTATGGTTTTACGATCTGCCCGTAGTGCAGTACTTTTACGAAATTGCTGCCATGATTTTCAATCTTGGCAGATTTTATATTGAGAAAGCATAAATACAATTCATGGTTCATCTGGTTACAGGAGGTTCCGGATTCCTCGGAAATTTGATTGCGAGAAGATTACATGCACGTGCTGAAACGGTTAAGATCCTTGACATCTGGGACGAGCCCACAAGACCAAAGGATATTGAATACATTGAATGTGATATCCTTAACAGGGAGGGTGTTGCCAATGCCATGAAAGGAGTGGATGTGGTGCATCATAATGTGGCATTGGTTCCCCTGACAAAATCCGGCGACAAATTCTGGGCAGTGAATGTGGAAGGGAGTAAGATAGCAGCGGAGGAAAGTGTGAAGGCGGGTGTGAAGAGTTTTATACACATG
>JBEISY010000131.1:0-5653 GCA_040375175.1 Chitinophagaceae bacterium | reverse complement strand
GTCCAGAATAAACGTGGAAGTAAAGGCTATTACAAAAAGTGAAGTGATCAGGTCTGAATACAGATATATTGATAAACACTTTTCAGGTCTAGCCAGATGGTTTGGTAAATTAACCTTGTTTGTGATCAGAGGAATAGAATTGATTTTAGCAGCACCCTTCTCTGCTGTTAGAAGGAAAATGCTGGTTAATCTTGTGTTGGGAAAATCGCAAGAAAGGGTAGGATTTGAAATACAGGGACTTAGACGATTCAAATAAATTGCATTTGACCTTACTTGAATTTGTGAGATTCTTTTTATAATTTGACGCGGTCAATATCCTTCCAGACGCCTATTCTGACGGGTCTCCACAAACTAGTTCACATCCGTTTCCGAAATCCGTAATTGTTAGTATATATGAAAAAGTTGCTTACATACATCTGCATTTTATGCATCGTATGGTCTTGTCAAAAAGAGTATTCAATTGATGATGGCGATGGACAAAACACTATTCTGGTCTGCCACAAAGAAGCAGAAAACAGGTTTACTTCTATTCAGGTTCCTCCGTCAACTTTGCGAATTCATCTGGCTCATGGAGATGTTATTCCCGATGAAGATAAAGATGGCTTTTCTAAAGTTAATCCATGTGGATTTGGTACGCAGAATGATTGTGATGATACCGATCCAAAGATCAATCCATCTTCAAAGGAGATTTGTGACAACAAGAAGGATGATAACTGTAATGGCAAAATAGACGAGGATTGTATTGCTACCGTAAAGATATGTAACCAAACCTGGATGGTCCTGAATCTGGACGTAACCAACTTCAGGGATGGTACGCCAATTCCCCAGATCATTGATCCTATTGAATGGGTAAATGCAAGCACCCCTGGCTGGTGTTATTATGAAATGAACACGAACTACGGGACTCAATATGGTAAGCTCTATAATTGGTTTGCGGTTAATGGAGACATTGATGGTGATGGTGATAAGGACAAAGAAATAGCCCCTGTTGGTTGGCATGTCCCAACTGAAGCTGAATGGGATGTACTAGCAAATTGCCTTGGCGGAAGAGACATTGCGGGGGGAGCTTTGAAAATGGCAGGAACAAGCATCTGGGCGAGCCCCAATACGGGCGCTACTAACAGCAGTGGATTCACAGGTCTTCCCGGAGGAAGCCGGTCCATTGATGGATCGTTCTCGTTTAAAAATATCGGAAAGTATGGTTTTTGGTGGAGTGCCACACAAAAGACACCAACCAGAGCTGCAATGCGCATCATGGAGTTCCAGACTGCGATACTGACTGCGGTAGATGATGATACAAATTTTGGCTTTTCGGTAAGGCTTATAAAAGACTAGGAAGCCTAATTTAATATGCACTGTGGCCACTGCCCAATGCCGAAAAAAACAACGCTCCATTTTATGGAGCGTTGTTTTTTTTACGTGGGAGTTGACGGGTTCGAACCGCCGACCCTCTGCTTGTAAGGCAGATGCTCTGAACCAGCTGAGCTAAACTCCCTTTTTGCGGATGGCAAAGATAGGAATATCCCCTGTAGCACCCAAAAAAATTGAAAAAAAATTAGCCATGGTTAGCCTTGATCCAATCATATAGGCGATACACATCTTTTGTTTCAAACAAGGCAGTCCCTGCATTCATCGTGGCGGCTGTGCCACAGGCCACGCCAAACATCGCTACTTCCTGCAGGCTTTTCTGCTGGCTCAGCATCCATGCCATTCCCGCTACCATGCTGTCTCCTGCACCAATGGTGCTTTTCTTCTTTACAGTAGGGGCCTGGATCCTTTTAACCAGTCCTTCCGAAACTAATAATGCACCGGCGGGGCCTAATGAAACCACCACCACCGATGCCTTTCTACTTTTAACCAGTTGCATGGCTGCTTCTTCTACTTCGTGCAACTGAAGTTCTTCCCTGCCAACCCACTGGCTTAATTCTGAAAGGTTTGGTTTAACCATGTAAACGCCCACCTCCAGTGCTTTGGACAACGCCGCACCTGAACTGTCTATCAGTAATTTCAATTTTTTTTTCCTGGCAATTGTTGCCACATTTCCAAGGAAAGCATCGGGAACTCCTGATGGTCTGCTGCCACTGACCACCAGCAAATTCACTGAGGCCGGCAGTTGCTCCCGGGCCTGTAAACATTGATCAATTTGTTCTGTATTCATAGATGGCCCGGGCATCACAAATCGATATTGGGCATTGGTGGACGATTCCGCAACGGAGAAATTCTCCCGGGTTTCACCATGAACCGGAATGGCGAGTGACGGAATAGAAAGCTGATCCAAAAGATCCTTTAGAAGCGTACCATTTCTTCCACCGGAAGTGAACAAGGCAAGCGACTCACCACCTAATTTACGGATGGCTTTGCTGACATTGATTCCGCCACCGCCCGCTTCCACGAGTAGTTCTGTACACCGTACTTTTTTCTCCGGCTGAATCTTATCCGTACCTGTGCTTTTGTCTATCGCAGGGTTAAGCGTAACCGTTACTATCATGTGTAAATGATTTGAAGTGTTAGATCCGCCAGTCTACAATCTGGTTCACCCACTCTTCCCGATACGGCGTGGTGATGCGAATATAATTATCGGTGTAGCCTTCCATCATGCCTTCCTTCGCACTTCCTTCGAAAAGTACTTTCCGCGATTGCCCATGATGCTGCGCCGTGAAATGCTGCATTTTCATGTAGGATAAATTACGCAGGATCTTGTTGCGTTCATTCCTCACCGGCACAGGAACAACTGATTCAAACTCCAGTGCTTTGGTATTGTCTCGCTCCGAATAAGTAAATACGTGGAGGTATGAAACATCCAGGCTGTGGAGAAAGTCAAAGGTCTCCTGAAAACAGGCATCTGTTTCTCCTGGAAAACCCACGATAACATCTACGCCAACGGCACAATGTGGCATCAACGATTTGATCAGCTGAACTCTTTCTGTATACAGTTCCCGCTGATATCTCCTGCGCATCGCACCAAGAATGGCATTGCTTCCGCTCTGCAGGGGTATATGGAAATGAGGCATGAATCGATCACTCTCTGCCACCAGTTGTATGATGTCATTGGTGAGCAGATTGGGTTCGATGGACGAGATCCTGTATCGACTAATCCCGGATACCTGATCCAATGCCTGGCAAAGTGTATAAAAATTCTCTGAAGATTTTTGGTTTCCGTTGGGCCCTTTTCCAAAATCACCCAGGTTTACGCCCGTCAGTACAATTTCTTTCACGCCTTGTTTTGCCAGGTCCTCTGCATTTTTCACCACATTGGCCACCAGGTCACTCCTGCTTTTTCCACGGGCCATGGGTATGGTGCAGAAACTGCAGGTGTAATCACATCCATCCTGCACTTTAAGGAAGGTGCGTGTACGATCATTCATGGACCAGGAGGCGTGAAAACCGGTAACCTCATCAATGTCGCAACTGGATATTTTTGCCGAATCACCCTTGGTCAGTTCACGGATGTGTGCGCCCATATTAAACTTCTCTGCCGCGCCCAGCACTAGGTCAACCCCCGGGATCGCTGCGATCTGTTCAGGTTTCAGCTGGGCATAACAACCGGTGATGACAATGAATGCATCCGGCGAGCGGCGCTGTATCCGGCGTACGATCTGCCGGCATTCTTTATCTGCATTGTCCGTAACGGAACAAGTGTTGATCACATAGATATCGGCGGCTTCCTCAAAAGCCTTCTTCTCGAAACCGTCTTTCTCTGCCAATCTGGCGAGGGTAGAGGTTTCGGAAAAATTGAGTTTACAACCGAGGGTATGGAATGCTATGGATTTGGTTTCGGCCATGGAACGGCAAAGATACAAAGGACCTATGATTTTGCTATCTTGCTTTCATGAGATGGGTTTTCCGGATTTTGGGCCTGCTGATGTTGTTGATGTTATTATTGATCCTGTTAAGGCCGGCAGCGCCAGTAAACGATGGGAAGAGCCAGACCCGGCCGAACACCTCGGATCCTGCCAGTACGGGCAGGGAAGGGCTCCAGCGCAATGCCAGCCAGGTCATTTATACCAAACATGCCCGCTGCAGGATGGGGTGCAGGAGTATCTCAGAACAAGAAGTGGTGGATATCCTTAAGAACGGCACCATCAACTACCAAAAATCGGACCTTCGGGGCAGCCCGGATCCCAAATACGCTGTTGAAGGCAACACCGCAGACGGGCAGCGGGTAAGAATGGTTTTTGCACAAAGTCCCAGAGGGATAGTAGTGGTAACGGTGATCGACCTTGAAAAAGAATGGCGTTGTGATTGTAAATAAATGATGAGAAAAATTTTTCGATTTTTATACCTGAGCTGGTCGATTTTCTGGTTTGTGCTGGTCATGATCCTGATCTTCCCACTGGTGATCATCGGTTCCTTTTTTGGTCCGATACGAGGCGGCAACTTTATCTTCCGGCTCCTGCATCTTTGGGGTGATATCTGGTTTTTCCTTGCGGGCATCCGTACGCGTTTCCAGGTTGCACAACCGCATACCCAGCCCCCAGATCCACAAAAGCAATACGTGTTTGTTGCCAATCACGTTTCCAATTTAGACGCAGCGTTTTTGGTTAAAGTGATCCGTCAGCCATTTCGTCCATTGGGAAAGATAGAGCTGGTGAAAGTACCCTTGTTTGGCTATATCTATAAAGTGGCTGTAGTAACGGTTGACCGCGGCGATGCAAGTCATCGTTCAAAAAGCCTCAGAAACCTCAAGAGCATTATACACAAAGGGGTATCGGTACTCATTTTCCCGGAAGGCACCTTCAATGAAACGGGCCTGCCAATGAAGGAGATGTATGATGGCGCATTCCGTATCGCCATCGAAACGCAGACGCCCATTAAGCCGGTTCTTTTTGCCGATACGCATGCAAGGATGCAGGGCGACAAAGTCCTAACCCTGAACCCAGGAATATGCAGGGCCATATGGCTGGATGAAGTTGCTGTGGAAGGCTATACGCTTGCTGATCTGCCGCGGTTAAAAGAGCAAGTGAGGCTGGTGATGTCCACCGCGCTGGAAGCAGTAAATGCATCCTGGATACGTGTAAACCCCCGGGATTAATTGGCGCCATTGGCGTAATTTCACCGCAATGTTGTACGCGCAAGTGATCCTCCCGCTGGCTATTCCCAAAACCTATACCTATGCCATTCCGGATGTATGGGCCGATAAGGTACTGCCCGGTATGCGCGTGGAGGTGGTCTTTGGGAAGCAAAAGAAATATGCCGGTATTGTAAAGGAGATCAGCACGCTGAAACCTGCAGCATTTGAGCCGAAAGAGATCCTCAATGTACTGGATAGTGAACCGATGGTTAATGTAAAACAGTTGGACCTTTGGCGATGGATCGCCAACTATTATATGTGTTCCGAAGGGGAGGTGATGGCTGCAGCATTGCCCTCTAATTTTAAACTAAGCAGCGAAACAACCCTGATATACAATGATGAGTTTGGCGATGATTTTTCCTTGCTGGATGATGAAGAGTACCTTGTTGCCGAGGCGCTCTTCATGAAGAAGGAACTCCTGCTGCAGGAAGTACAGCAGATCCTTGATTCTTCCCATGTTTATCCGGTAGTGAAAAGACTCATCGAAGTGAAACTCTGCTGGGCTTGGGAATCACTGAAAGAAAAATACAAAGAGAAACGCGAGAACTTTGTGTTACTGCACCCCGCTTATGCCAAGGAATC
>JBEISY010000261.1:0-3832 GCA_040375175.1 Chitinophagaceae bacterium | reverse complement strand
CGTAGCTGCCTCTCAAAACTTCGGTGATTTAGCTTATGTTCATAACTTTTTATCAAAATTATTATTGATAATCAGTAGATTACAAAGGCAGGCTAAAAAAACCTAATGAATTTCTTGGTGGTGAAAAATAGCCTCCTTACCTTTGCCGTCCCAAAAATTGAGATAATGGCAAGAGTATGTCAGGTAACCGGTAAGAAGCCAATGGGCGGGAATTATGTGTCGCATTCCAATATCAAGACGAAGCGGAGGTTTTTGCCTAATCTGCAAACCAAGCGTTTTTTCCTGGCTGAGGAAGACAAATGGATCACCCTAAAAGTTTCTGCTGATGCAATCAGGACCATCAACAAGCGTGGCTTGTACAACGTGGTAAAGGAAATGAGGGCGAATGGGGCACACATTTAATTAATCAGTAAAGCGAACTACAATGGCAAAGAAAGGCAATAGGGTACAGGTTATTCTGGAGTGCACAGAGCACAAAAACACAGGTCTTCCCGGTACCAGCCGTTATATCAGCACGAAGAACAAAAAGAATACACCAGAGCGTTTGGAGCTGAAGAAATATAACCCCCTACTGAAAAAATATACTGTTCACAAAGAAATTAAATAAACATGGCAAAGCAAGCTTCAAAGAACGCGAAAGTTAAGGATGCGAAAGCTGCGGCTGAGGCAAAAAACTGGACCAAAGTGATCAGGGCCGTTCGTAGCGATAAGTCTGGTGCCTATACTTTCAAAGAGACCATCGTTCACAAAGACAAGATCAAGGATTTCCTTGCTCAAAAATAACGATCTGTCGGTTTAGCTGACAAAAAGCTGTTCTGGTTAACCAGAGCAGCTTTCTTATTTTTACCCTTTGATATGGAAAAGACATTGCTGATCCGGCGGGTTGGCCCTACCGATGTTGACGCGGTGGTGGAGATCGCCCGGAAGACGTTTAAAGAGACCTACGACGCGTATAATGATCCTGATGAGATCCGGATGTATATGGACAGGGCGCTGACAAAGAAAGTGCTGGAAGAGGAACTGGAGGCCAATGGATCAGCCTGGTACATGGGCTTTTTGGACCAAGTGCCTGTAGGATTTTTCAAGATCCGTTGGGATAGCGAACCAAAGAACCTGAAGGGCCGTAAACCCCTGGAATTGCAACGCATTTATGTTGTGCAGGAATACCAGGGTTTCTCTATCGGCAGCGCACTCATCAGCCGTGTAAAAGAATACGCACGCAAAGAGGGGTATGATACCGTATGGCTGCAGGTCTGGCAAAAAAACGGAAAAGCCATCAAGTTTTACCAGGCCTCGGGTTTTGTGGTTTACGAAACGGCCCGTTTCCTGATGGGTAAGGAAGAACAACAGGATTTCCTGATGCGCTTTGATCTGTTTTATTAAACTTTGAACTATGGGATTGTTCGATAAGCTATTTGGCAAAAAGGAAAAAGAAACCCTTGACGAGGGGATGGAGAAAACCCGGGAAAACATTTTCACCAAGCTGACCAAAGCGGTGGCGGGGAAAAGTACCGTGGATGAGGAAGTGCTGGATAACCTTGAAGATGCATTGGTCAGTGCCGACGTGGGTATAGACACTACCGTGAAGATCATTTCCAAAATTGAAGCTCGGGTAGCAAAAGATAAATACCTGAACACCAGTGAGCTGAATCGAATACTTAAAGAGGAAGTAGAAGGTATGCTGGTGGAAGCTCCTGAGGCATCCTATAAAGACTTTAAGACTCCGGCTGGTACAAAACCCTATGTGATCCTGGTAGTGGGCGTGAATGGTGTTGGAAAAACAACCACCATTGGTAAGCTCGCCCATAATTTTAAACAGGCAGGTAAAGAGGTGCTCCTCGGGGCCGCGGATACGTTTCGCGCCGCTGCGGTGGACCAACTCACGATCTGGAGTGAAAGGGCAGGAGTGCCCATCGTCAAAAAGGATATGGGGGCTGACCCCGCTTCAGTTGCCTTTGATACCGTTAACAGTGCTGTAGCCAGGGGGTCCGATGTGGTTTTGATCGATACGGCCGGTCGTTTGCACAATAAAACGCACCTCATGGAGGAACTCGGGAAGATCCGCCGCGTGATCCAGAAGGTCATTCCAGATGCCCCACACGAAGTACTGCTTGTGCTGGACGGGTCAACCGGACAGAATGCCCTGGAACAGGCAAGGCATTTCACCGCTGCTACGGATGTAACGGCTTTGGCCATCACCAAACTGGATGGAACCGCCAAGGGTGGCGTTGTATTGGCCATTGCCAGCCAGTTTGCCATACCCGTTAAATTTGTGGGCGTAGGCGAGAAAATGGAAGACCTGCTCGTGTTCAATAAACACGCCTTCGTGGATTCCATATTTAAATCTAACACCTAGATCATTGCCGGCAGTCAGCTTCAACCCTTTTTTCTTCCGTCGATTTTAACAGTTTGTTATCCACACCAAAGCCACCCTGGTGAGGTTATTGTTGTCTATAATATGTACCTCGGTCGTGACTGACCAGCCATAAAAAGTTAGCCACATAAGGTGGTTTAGGTGTCAATCAACTTCAAGTTCGCCCCATCTCCATGGGGCGATTTCATAGGAGGCAATGGGCATTGGGCATAGGGCATTGGGAGGGTTAGGCATTGCCACATTGTCTCTCTATCTTTGCTGCTTATTATGAAGACAAGGTCCATCCGGAAAGACAAGGTCAATATCATTACGCTGGGTTGCAGCAAGAATATGGTAGACAGTGAAGTACTCAGCGGTCAGCTTATCGCCAATGACATCGATGTTGTCCATGAGAACGCCAAAAAGGACCACAATATCGTTATCGTCAACACCTGTGGGTTCATAGACCGAGCCAAAGAAGAATCCATCAATACCATTCTTTCCCAGGTTGAGCTGAAAAAGAAAGGAAAGCTGGATAAGGTTTACGTTACGGGCTGTCTGAGCGAGCGCTATAAGCAGAACCTCGAGGAAGAGATCCCTGAAGTGGATGCTTATTTCGGGACCATGGAACTGCCGCAGATTCTCAAACGTTTTGAGGCCGACTACAAAGCAGAACTCATCGGAGAAAGGTTACTCGCTACGCCTTCCCATTATGCATACATGAAGATCAGCGAAGGCTGTAACCGCACCTGTTCTTTTTGTGCAATACCCCTCATGCGTGGCAAGCACGTAAGTCGCCCTATCGAAGAATTGGTGACAGAAGCAACGCTACTGGTACAACGCGGAGTGAAAGAGATCATGCTGATCGCACAGGAACTGACGTACTATGGTCTGGACATCTACAAAGGGCGTGAGTTGCCGAAACTCTTGCACGCCCTGGCTGACGTGGAAGGACTGGAGTGGATCCGTCTGCACTATGCATATCCTTCAAAATTTCCACTGGAGATCATTGATGCCATCCGCGAACGGGAGAATATTTGTAATTATCTCGATATGCCATTGCAACATGCGAGCAACCAAATGTTGAAGGCCATGAAAAGACAGATCACCCGTGAGGAAATGAATGATCTCATCGGCGAGATCAGGCACCGCCTCCCGGAGATCTGTTTGCGTACAACCCTGATTGCCGGCTTCCCCGGTGAAACACCGGATGATGTGGAAGAGTTGAAAGACTTTCTAAGACGGCATGAATTTGAAAGGGTTGGCATCTTCCAGTATTCCCACGAAGAAGGTACCTCTGCTTATGAACTTGTGGATGATGTGCCCGCTGAGGTAAAAGAGGAGCGTGCAAGTGAGATCATGGAAGTGCAGCAGGAGATCAGCTTCGAGAAAAACAAAGCGAAGGTTGGCAAGACCTACAAGGTACTGGTTGATAAAAAAGAGTCTGGGAGATACATCGGCAGAACAGAATTTGACAGT
>JBEISY010000286.1:0-3581 GCA_040375175.1 Chitinophagaceae bacterium | reverse complement strand
TGAACAGCAGGCATACCGTCTCAGCGGTCTGGGTGAGATGTCGATGGTGGAGCCCTATGCGATCCTGCGCTTCGGTCCGGCATCGATGCCCGGACTAAGGTTTGAGATCCAGGGTTCATTCTGTGCGCCCAGCAACGACTACTATGTGCGAGCCGGTTATTTCAGTTTCGGTGTTGCCGTGGATCCTACAAGAATTGGCAAATAGCAGTTAACAACAGGCAATTGGCCCTGTTAATTGTCAATTACCAATTGCTAATTGCTAAATTTGTGATATGCCATATTCTCCCTCCCATAAAGTCAGGATCGTTACGGCGGCCAGTTTGTTTGATGGCCATGATGCGGCCATCAATATCATGCGACGTATCATGCAGAGCAAGGGTGCCGAGATCATCCATCTTGGTCATAACCGTTCCGTAGCTGAGATCGTGGAATGTGCCATTGAGGAAGACGTGCAGGGCATCGCCATTACGTCTTACCAGGGCGGCCATGTTGAGTTTTTCAAGTACATGAAGGACCTGCTGGATCAGAATGGTTGCGGGCATATCAAAATATTTGGTGGCGGTGGCGGAACCATCCTCCCTACGGAGATCGATGAGCTACATCAATATGGGATCACCAAAATTTATTCCCCGGATGATGGAAGGACGATGGGTCTGGAAGGGATGATCGAGGACGTGCTGAAGCAATGCGATCTGTCCCTGAATGGATCAGGCGAATATAGTACGCCGATGAGCTTTCCGGAAGTGAAAGACGTGCGGCGCATTGCCAGGAGGATCACCAACGCTGAGAACGGTGTACCTACCCCTGTTTCCTCCCCCTCAAAACTGATTCCAGTGCTCGGCATTACCGGAACGGGTGGTGCAGGAAAATCATCGGTGACCGATGAAGTGGTGAGGCGATTTCTGCAGCACACAACAGATAAAACCATTGCAGTCATTTCCGTTGATCCTTCCAAGAAAAAAACCGGTGGAGCATTGTTGGGCGATAGGATACGGATGAATGCGATCCACCATCCCAGGGCTTATATGCGTAGTCTGGCCACAAGGGAAAGCGACAAAGCACTTAGTTCGCATGTACAGGAGGCTATCGATATATGTAAATCGGAACAGTTTGATCTGATCGTTTTGGAAAGTGCTGGTGTAGGGCAAAGCGATGCATCCATTTTAGATTACAGTGATGTGTCGCTTTATGTGATGACGCCGGAATATGGTGCGGCATCTCAGTTGGAGAAGATCAATATGCTTGATTATGCTGATCTCATTGCCATCAACAAGTTTGATAAAGCCGGTGCGCTGGATGCATTGGCTGATGTGCGTAAGCAATACAAACGTAATCATGGGAAATGGATGGCGAAGGATGATGAATTACCTGTGATGGGGACCATCGCTTCCCAATTCAATGATGCAGGTGTGAACAACCTGTTTGCGCATCTCATGCACATCATCTTTGAAAAAACAGGCGTTGCCCTGATGGATGAACTGCATCCGCCAACAACAAACACATCGTCAAAGTCTCTTATCATACCTCCTGCACGTGTGCGATATCTAAGTGAGATTACTGAAACGGTTAGGTCATATAACAAAGAAGTACAGGAGCAGGCGGATATCGCGTCTTCATTGTATCAGTTTACGGGAGCAAGGGAGAAGGTGGAAGGTGGAAGTTTGAAGGAGGAGTTGCAGCAAAAGATTGATGAATTGCAAGAGAAACTGTTGGCAGTGAACCGGAAATTGCTGGAAGGATGGAAGGCTAAGCAGGATGCCTATGCGCAGGATCATTATGAATATAAAGTGCGGGACAAGGTTATTCGTCAGCCCATGTTCAGTACTACATTATCGGGAACCAGGATTCCAAAAGTGATCCTGCCGAAGTACAGGGATTGGGGCGATATTTTGACCTGGGAAGCGCAGGAAAATGCACCCGGTCATTTCCCTTTCACCGCCGGTGTGTTCCCTTTGAAGCGTGAAGGCGAAGATCCTACGAGGATGTTTGCCGGCGAGGGCGGGCCAGAAAGAACGAATAAGCGCTTTCACTATGTGGCGCTGGATCAACCAGCGAAAAGATTATCTACGGCCTTTGATTCGGTTACCCTTTACGGTGAGGATCCTGACCATCGTCCGGATATCTATGGAAAGGTTGGTAATAGCGGCGTGAGCATCGCAACCGTGGATGATGCCAAGAAATTATACAGCGGCTTTGATCTTTGTGACCCACGCACCAGTGTGAGCATGACCATCAACGGTCCGGCCCCGATGATCCTTGCCTTTTTCATGAACGCCGCCATTGACCAACAATGCGAAAAATACATTACTGCGCAAGGACTGTGGGATGAGGTGCGGAAAAAAATAGCGGTGATCTATAGTGGTGGTGATCAACCCAAATATCATGGTGAGTTACCGCAAGGGAACACAGGACTTGGCCTAGCTTTGCTCGGTGTATCCGGCAACCAGGTATTGCCAGCAGAAGTTTACCAGCAGATCCGTGCCGAAGCACTTGCCAATGCAAGGGGAACCGTGCAAGCGGATATCCTGAAAGAGGACCAGGCACAGAATACCTGTATTTTCAGTACGGAGTTTGCATTGAAGATGATGGGTGATGTGCAGGCATATTTTATAGAACAGCAGGTGCGTAATTTTTACAGTGTGTCGATCTCTGGTTATCATATTGCAGAAGCCGGTGCCAATCCAATCACACAGTTGGCGTTTACACTGTCGAATGGTTTTACTTATGTAGAGTACTACCTGAGCAGGGGAATGAACATCGATGATTTCGCGCCCAACCTCAGCTTCTTCTTTAGCAATGGTATGGATCCCGAGTACAGTGTGATCGGCAGGGTTGCCAGAAGGATCTGGGCCAAGGCGATGAAGCATAAGTACAAAGCCAATAAGCGCAGCCAGATGCTGAAGTATCACATCCAGACATCTGGCAGGAGTTTGCATGCGCAAGAGATCGACTTCAATGATATCCGCACTACGTTGCAAGCATTGTATGCGATCTATGATAACTGCAATTCGCTGCATACGAATGCCTATGATGAAGCCATCACAACGCCTACGGAAGAAAGTGTGCGCAGGGCGATGGCCATTCAATTGATCATCAACCGTGAGCTGGGTACAGCCAAGAATGAGAACCCTAATCAAGGATCTTTCCTTATTGAAGAACTGACGGACCTTGTGGAAGAGGCAGTGATGGCGGAATTCGACCGCCTTACGGAGCGGGGAGGTGTATTGGGTGCGATGGAAAGAATGTACCAGCGCAACAAGATCCAGGAAGAGAGTCTGCACTATGAGAGTCTAAAGCATTCCGGCGAGTTGCCGATCATCGGTGTAAATACCTTCCTCAATAAAAAAGGATCACCCACAATTGTGCCGGGTGAAGTAATCAGAAGTACAACAGAAGAGAAAGAACTACAGATACAAAATCTTCAACGGTTCAAAGCAAGAAATGCGGAGAAGTCGGCCTCGGCATTGAAGCAACTGCAGCAAGGGGCAGTGAGCAACGGGAATATTTTTGCCGAGTTGATGGAAACGGTGAAATGCTGTTCACTTGGTGAGATCACGCATGCATTGTATGAAGTGGGCGGG
>JBEISY010000246.1:0-4026 GCA_040375175.1 Chitinophagaceae bacterium | reverse complement strand
TCGCAATACACGTGCTTGCCTTTTTTCATCGCAGCGATGGAGATATGATCATGCCAGTGGTCTGGTGTGCAGATCAGTACGGCTTCAACATCTTTGCGCTCCAGTACTTCCCTGTAATCCCTTGTTGTGAAAATATGGTTGCCGTATTTTTCTTTACAACGTTGCAGCCTGCCGTCGTAGAGATCGCAGACGCCAACGAGCTCAACGCCGGGAACCTTCAATGCCGTATCAAGATCATAGTGACCGATGATACCCATACCGATGGCCGCGATGCGCACCTTATCATTGGCGGAATACTTTTTAGGCCAGGGAAGAATATGAAGGTCCTCTCCAAAGGAAGAGAGCGATGTGGCGGACAACAATCCAGCTGTGCCTCAAAGCTGGAGAAGAAATTTTCTGAGAGAGCCCATTGATATGTTTTTTTTCAATTTATGAAAAAAATCATATCAATGGAGCGGGAACATAAAGATAGTGCGTTAAGCCGCGCCCGCGCAGGCCGGCAACGCACGGCCGCGCTTCCAACATTGCCGCATTGCCGCACTACCTAATTGCCACATTACTTATTTCAGGCTTGCCTGAAGATACTCGCGGTTCAACCGTGCTATATTGGTCACAGAAATTTCTTTGGGACATTCTGCTTCGCAAGAGTATGTATTGGTGCAAGAACCAAAGCCTTCTTTGTCCATCTGTGCAATCATATTGATCACCCTTTGCTTGCGCTCAGGTTCGCCCTGTGGGAGTAATGCAAGGTGCGAAACTTTTGCAGATACAAAGAGCATAGCGGAAGAGTTCTTACAAGCTGCAACACAGGCCCCACAACCGATACATGCCGCAGCTGCGAAGGCCGCATCAGCATTATCTTTTTCAATGGGAATGGCGTTACCATCCACCGCATTACCTGTATTCACGGACACAAAACCACCAGCCTGGATGATACGGTCAAATGCACCACGATCCACCACCAGGTCTTTCAAAACCGGGAAGGAATTGGCCCGCCAAGGCTCCACCACGATGGTGTCTCCGTCTTTATATGCACGCATATGCAACTGGCAGGTTGTATTGGCCTCCCAGGGACCATGAGGTCTTCCGTCAATCACCATGGAGCACATACCACAGATCCCCTCGCGGCAATCATGATCAAATGCAATAGGTTCTTTTCCCTCTATTATGAGTCTCTCATTCAGTACATCAAACATTTCAAGAAAGGACATTTCTGAAGAGATGTTTTTTACCTGATAAGTCTCAAAACCACCTGCTGCATTTTTATCTTTCTGTCTCCATACTTTCAGCGTGAGATTCATGTTATAGTGCTGCATATATCAGAAAGTAAAGTGTTATTTGTTATTGTGTTACTAAGTTGCTGATCTATTTATAGCTTCTTTGAGATGGTTTCACCACTTCATAGTCAAGGGTCTCTTTGTGTAGTGTCCAATCATGATCCTTGTTGTACTGCCAGGCTGCCACATACATGTAATTGGCATCGTCCCTGAGCGCTTCTCCATCCGGGGTCTGGTATTCCTCACGGAAGTGACCACCGCAGCTCTCGTTGCGATCCAGGGCATCGATACACATCAACTCGCCCAATTCAATGAAATCAGCAACCCGACCAGCCTTATCCAATTCCGGATTGAACTCATCAATGCTGCCGGGGATACGTACATCGCTCCAGAATTCCTTCTTCAGATCCCTGATCTCCTGGATAGCTTGTTTCAGACCTTCCGCGCTACGGGCCATGCCGCACTTGTCCCAGATGATCTTTCCGAGGCGCTTATGGAAGCTCTCTACGGTTTGTTTGCCATTGATGGATTTCAATGTATTGATACGATCGGCAACGGCTTTCTCTGTCTCTTCAAATGCAGGATGCGAAGTAGGCACAGACCCCGTACTGATCTCATCTGCGAGATAGTTACCTACAGTATAAGGGATCACAAAATATCCGTCTGCCAGGCCCTGCATCAACGCAGAAGCCCCCAGCCTGTTGGCGCCGTGATCAGAGAAGTTACACTCGCCCAGGGCATACAAACCAGGAATGGATGTCTGCAATTCATAATCCACCCAAAGTCCGCCCATGGTGTAGTGCACCGCAGGATAGATCCGCATCGGCACTTCATATGGATTCTCTCCAGTGATCTTCTCATACATGTCAAACAGGTTGCCATATTTCTCTTTCACTACATCCACACCCAGTTTGATCATTTCATCATGAGAAATATTTCCGAGGTTGCGCTTGTTGACTTCGGCCTTACCATATCGCTCAATCGCATCTGCATAATCAAGATAAACCGCCTGCTTTGAACTACCTACGCCATATCCTGCATCACAACGTTCTTTAGCTGCCCTTGAGGCCACGTCTCTGGGAACGAGGTTACCAAAGGCCGGATATCTGCGCTCCAAATAGTAATCCCTTTCGTCTTCCGGAATCTCATTCGCCTTGCGGTCATCGTGCTGTTTCTTCGGCACCCAAATTCGACCGTCGTTACGGAGTGACTCCGACATGAGGGTGAGTTTCGATTGGTGATCGCCACTCACAGGAATACAAGTGGGGTGGATCTGTGTAAAGCATGGGTTGCTGAAGTAGGCACCTTTTTTATGTGCTTTCCAGGCTGCCGTTACATTGGATCCCATAGCATTGGTAGACAGGTAAAACACATTACCATAACCACCGGTACATAAGAGTACCGCATGACCGAAATGGCGTTCCAGTTTACCACTTACCAGGTCACGGGCGATGATGCCGCGAGCCTTTCCATCAATCATCACCACGTCCAGCATTTCATGACGGGTATACATGGTTACATTTCCCAAGGCCACCTGGCGTTCCAGGGCCTGGTATGCACCGATGAGCAATTGTTGCCCGGTTTGTCCTGCCGCGTAAAAAGTACGCTGCACCTGTGTACCACCAAAGGAACGGTTAGACAGCAGTCCACCGTATTCTCTCGCAAAAGGTACTCCCTGTGCCACACACTGGTCAATGATGGCGCCGCTCACTTCCGCAAGGCGATGCACATTGGCTTCGCGCGCACGGTAGTCGCCACCCTTAATGGTATCGTAAAACAGACGGAACACAGAGTCGCCATCGTTTTGGTAGTTTTTAGAAGCATTGATGCCACCCTGTGCCGCAATGGAGTGCGCACGTCTTGGCGAATCCTGAAAGCAAAATGCTTTCACTTTGTAGCCCAGTTCCCCAAGGGAAGCTGCGGCGGAGGCGCCGGCAAGACCGGTACCCACAATGATGACTTCAATCTTTCGCTTGTTCGCAGGGTTCACCAGCCGAACATGGCCTTTGTAGTCTGTCCACTTGGATTCTAACGAACCTGATGGAATTTTAGCATCCAGCATATGATGGAAAAGTTTTGGATTAGAATAAAAGGGTGAGGTTACCGATGGGCAATTCCCAGCCGAAATACATGAAGATGGGCATCAGCGCGAAGATCAACGGTACGATGACCGAGAAACCTACGCCAACACCTTCAATGATTCCTGCATAGTTTTTATGTTTCCACCCAAGGGTTTGAAATGCACTTTGAAAGCCGTGCAGCATGTGCCAGGCCAGGGAAAAACATCCTACTACGTACACGATCACTGCCCACTCTTTTGAGAAGACTTCCTTCATCTTCGCATAAAGATTATGCGTTTCCACAGCGCCATAAGTCACTTCTTCCAGGCCTCCAAAACGCGATGGCACCCAGAAATCAGCCAGGTGCACCACCAGGAAGAGCAGGATCAGGGTTCCCAGGATGGCCATGGAACGGGAGTACCATGTGCTGGTCTTGGAAACACCACTCACCGCGTATTTGTTGGAACGTGCGGCTCGGTTCACTCGTTCCAGTGCATAGCCCTGTACGATGTGGATAATGAAACCGGCAAACAATCCGATCTCCATGATACGGATCAATGCGTTTGTACTCATGAAATTGGCCGCCCTGTTAAAGTTCTCTTCTCCGTTTTTAAACAAAACGTTTGCATTAACATAAGCATGTATAAGGAGGAAAAAAATCAGGAATAAACCTGTAAAAGCCATTACAT
>JBEISY010000240.1:0-4032 GCA_040375175.1 Chitinophagaceae bacterium | reverse complement strand
TCTTCAGTTATACCTTTATTCACTACACAATTGGTTGTGCCCAGATCAAATTGAAAGGTCATAGCCTTTCCATTGTTCACGCCAGCCTTGAGATAAGTTTTATCGTCGAGCCCAACGGTAAAAGGAATGGTGTCATTAACCCCAACACAATGATTGCAGTCCCTGTGATAATTTCGTTTTTGAGGAAGCATCGTAGATATCCTCGTGAAGCTGCTGTCTTTCCCATTCAGCAGAATCACAAAATCATATTCCTTGTTCGGTGTTACCTCAAATGAAATGGAATCCAGATCCGTATAGAAACTGACTCGGTGTGGTTTCTTTGGGTTTTCCACCGGGTAATAGTCGGGCCGAACCTCCGGCATGATATACCAATATCCTTTCCTGAAATGCGTGCCATCAACTACAATAACATCCTTTGAATTTGCGCGGATCACCGGAATATTCTCCTGGCCTGTCACCCACAACATTGATCCCAACATTCCTGCCAATAAGAAGATCTTTACCATACTTCATTTGTTTGTCAATGAAAAGGTAGATTTCAATTTCCGAAAAGAAACCCCGCTCATCATAAACAAAAAAATCCTGGAATCTCATTTCAAGATTCCAGGATTTCGGACTCCTATGCCCAGTGTCCAATGCCTAGTGCCTCCTATTGCCCAATGCCCTATGCCCAATGCCTCGCGCTACGCGACTGCCTTCTTCACCAGATCCGCCGCCTCAGAAAGCAAAATCGCACTTTGCACTTTCAGTCCGCTTTCATCAATAAGCTTCTTCGCTTCTTCCGCATTGGTGCCTTGCAGGCGCACAATGATCGGAATATGGATGTTGCCGAGATTTTTATATGCATCGATGACACCCTGCGCAACCCTGTCGCACCGTACGATACCGCCAAAAATATTGATCAGGATCGCCTTTACATTTGGATCTTTCAGGATGATCTTGAAACCGGCTTCCACCGTCTGTGCGTTGGCCGTACCACCTACATCGAGGAAGTTGGCAGGATCGCCGCCGCTTAATTTGATCATATCCATCGTTGCCATGGCAAGACCAGCACCATTTACCATGCAGCCTACGTTACCATCGAGCTTCACAAAGTTCAAATTATAATTGCCCGCTTCCACTTCGGTAGGATCTTCTTCAGATACATCGCGAAGGGCAGCAACATCTGCATGACGCATCAATGCATTGTCATCGATGTTCATCTTGCAGTCTACCGCTACCACTTTATTATCGGCCGCTTTGAACAGCGGGTTGATCTCAAGCATGGAGCAATCCAGTCCAACATAAGCGTTGTACAGGTTGGTCACAAACTTCACCATATTCTTGAACGCATCACCACTGACACCGAGATTGAACGCGATCTTACGTGCCTGGAAGGGCTGCAGTCCGCCGGAAGGATACACCCACTCACGGAAGATCTTTTCCGGTGTATCATGCGCCACGTCTTCGATGTTCATACCGCCTTCCGTAGAGTACATGATCACGTTCTGTCCTGTCCCACGGTCCAAAAGGATCGAGAGATAGAACTCTTTCCTTTCAGACACCCCATCGTAATACATATCCTGGGCTACGAGGATCTTACTCACCACTTTACCCGCAGGTCCGGTTTGCAGGGTCACCAGGGTACCGCCGAGGATCTTCTTGGCGATCTCAATGGTGTCATCGGCACTCTTCGCCACCTTCACCCCATTGATGCCGGTTTCCTTGATGGTGCCTTTACCGCGCCCACCCGCATGGATCTGTGCTTTCACCACAGCGAAATTGCTGCCATATTGATTCTTGATATTCCGATAGGCTTCTTCCGCTTCGTGAACGGTTGAACAGGCATATCCTTCCTGTACGGGAACATTGTATTTCTTCAGTAACTCTTTGGCCTGGTACTCATGAAGATTCATAAAGGGAACAATTTGCGCGAAGATAAAGAAAGGTGATGAACCTAACGAATGATGGTCACATATCCTGTGAGGCGGTCCGCATTCGTTTTAAGATCGATCAGATAATAATAGGTTCCAGCAGGCAATCTCTTGCCATTGCGAGTACCGTCCCAGGGTTTGGAATAGCCTACGCTGCGGTGCACCAGCTGTCCTGCCGTATTATACACTTCAGTGATAGCATTTTCGAAGAGGTCCAGCAGATCGATCTGCCACACATCGTTATAGCCATCACCATTTGGTGTGAAGGTATTGGGGACCTTAATTTTCTCAAACACCAGCACCTGCGTTTCATCGGAACTCGTACCACAACCGTCGTTGGAACGTACGGTTAGTCGGTATCGCGTGTCTACGGGCGGATTAACGGTTGGCGCCGAAGCGCTTTGATTCACTATGTCCGTTGTTGGGCTCCAGGAGAAACTGACATTGGAACCCTGTACGGATGATTTCAGTCGGATGGGTCTGCCTACCAGCATTTTCATATCGGGCCCGGCGTCTGCCTTGGGTGCCTTGAGCACCCGTATGCGCACCGTGGCCGTATCAAAGCAGCCAAACTGGTTAAAGATGATGACCTTAAAACTTGTATCCACCCTTGGGTTCAGGAAGGTAGGGTTGGCGATGGTGTCATTATCGAGCCCTGCCCCCGGATCCCATTTGATCCTGGTACCGCCGGTGGAGCTGAGTTGGATCGGCACGCCTTCGCAGGTGGTGACGGGCGATACCACCGTCACTTTAGCATTCAGAAATACCTGCAGATAGGTAGATGCAGTTCCCACACAACCCGTGTTGGTGGTTCCTTTTACGATATACAATCCGGAGTCCCTGAACTGTACATTTTTGATCGATGGGCCCTGGATATTCGCCGTAAACCCGTTGGGACCGGTCCATTCATACCGCGCGGCGCCGGAAGCATAAAAAGGCACTTCGGACCCCAGGCAACCAAACACATAGTTGGTGGCCTGCACAAAGGCCGGAGGCGTGATCACCACCCGGATGGGATCCGATGCGATCCGGCATGTGCTTAATATATTGGCGCCTTCGGCGATGAGCATCCGGTACCGATAAGTGGCCCTGGTGGTCAGGATCCTGTTGAGCGTAGTAGTGGTGGCGCCTGGAATGTTTTGCCAGTTCTCAGAGTCGTCTGTTTCCTGCCACTGCACCTGCGGATTGTTAAACCCTGCTGAATAAGTGGCCGTGAACGTGAAATTGCGGGGCCCGGCTTCGCATAAGGTGGTGTCACGTGTGGCAAGGCCATTGATGCCCACATTCACCTTGGGTCCACAAGGGCGAAACTGGATATCGTCAATTACCAGATCGGTCCCACAACCGCCGGGTGCGTTGTTGATGAGTTTCACCACCACGGAAGTGACGCCCGCAGGAGTGGTCATGAAGGTCCCATACTGTCTCCATTCTGGTCCGGCCGTGGCGGGGATCTCACCCGTATTGTATTTAACCAGTTCTGTTCCCGTTATGGTTTCCACGATGAAGGTCAGGTCAGGCTTAATGCCATTGCCACCACAGGCGGTTTGTTTAAGGGCGTTGATCACGAAGGCTGAAAACTCGTAGGTGGTATTGCCGCAGAGATTACCTACCGTATCCCGGTAAAATATACCCGGCGTAGCGGATGCATTCACGAGCATAAAGAACCCACCCACATCATTGGGGGTATGATCGCCCACCAGCGTATGCCAGGTGCCATCGAAACAACCAAAGGAAAGATTGGTAATGTTGTAGTTGCCGTCTGACGGGCATCCTGGCTGAAAGGTATAATTGGTTTTGCTGGGGGGAATGGCAGGTCCCTGTGATCCCTGTCCTGCACCAAAAGTGATGGACGCTACGGGGTCACCGAGGCTTCCTGAGCAAAGTTGGGCAAAAGAAGGACCTGCTCCCAGTGTTAAGAGGATCAGCAAACAGGTCAACCGCATAAATCAAATATACAATGAAGTCAAGGAATTATCTTTGCCGTTCAACAAAACCACGATGACAGTACTAGAGCAAATTACACAAACCGTTGACTACATACGATCTATATATGCGGAGACTCCGGAGGTTGGCGTGATCTTAGGAAGCGGACTGGGCAATTTCAGCAAGGAAATTGAGG
>JBEISY010000369.1:0-2843 GCA_040375175.1 Chitinophagaceae bacterium | reverse complement strand
CAGTCCCTGAGCTTCTTGTTGTGCAGATTGGCTTTCTTGGCTCTTTCGTTGGCCAGCTTCTTGATGCCAGCCATATCCTTTCGCTCCCTTTCGCTCTGCTCGATCCTTCGCTTCAATGCATCAGCAACGGCTGAATTCTTGTGCAGGAAATTATCCAGTTCTTTCAGGAGGAAATCGCCAATGAAATTCTTCATGGACGGCCCACCTTCAAACACCGTCTGCGAACCTAGCTTGGTCTTGGTCTGTGATTCAAATACGGGCTCCTGCACTCGAACAGAAATGGCAGCAACCAATGATTGGCGAATATCTGAGGTCTCATAGTCTTTCTTGTAAAACTCGCGGATGACCTTTACAAATCCTTCGCGGAACGCTGCCACATGGGTTCCTCCCTGTGTAGTATACTGACCATTGACAAAGCTATAGAGATCCTCGCCGTATTCATTGTTGTGTGTGATCGCGATCTCAATATCCTCACCTTTCAAATGAATGATCGGATATCGGATCTCATCCTCATTGGTCTTTCTGGACAGCAGATCCAGCAAACCGTTCTTACTGATGAACTTCTGGCCATTATAGTTGATGATCAGTCCGGCATTGAGGTAACAATAGTTCCAGATCTGGTTCTCCAGGAACTCAGGAATAAAGTGATAGTTGCGGAACACCGTATCGTCAGGATAGAAAGTCACGAGGGTTCCATTGGGTTCTTTGCTGGTGGTTTCCCTATGCTCTTTAGTTAATATCCCTTTATCAAATTCCGCGGTTTTTTCTTTTCCGTCCCGGACTGAGGTCACCTTGAAATAAGTAGATAACGCATTGACCGCCTTGGTACCCACGCCATTTAAACCTACACTCTTCTGAAATGCTTTAGAATCATATTTGGCACCCGTATTGATCTTGCTCACCACATCAACCACCTTACCCAGGGGAATGCCCCGGCCATAGTCGCGCACCATCACCATCTTGTCCTTAATGGTGAGTTCCACCTGCTTGCCATAGCCCATGGTATGCTCATCAATACAGTTGTCCATCACCTCTTTCACCAGCACATAAATGCCATCGTCAGGGCTGCTGCCATCACCGAGTTTACCAATGTACATGCCCGGCCTTAGGCGGATATGCTCACGCCAGTCGAGGCTCTTGATCGAGTCTTCCGTATATTCAAAAAGGGAGGTTTCTTTTTCCTTAGCCATATCAGATTTCAAAGTTTGCGAATGTAGGATAAATCCTGGCATACCCCTGCTGGCTCCCGGCCATCAATTTTCCACAGGGTGTGAGTCGGATGTAAATTATTGATTTTCAACGCACCGTAGGTCAATTGGCCAAAAAACCGCCCGGATCGGGGGTTTTACCCCTTGCAGGAACGCAAAGAATTCGTAATTTCGAATCAATCCTCCTATGAACGGTTCCAACCCGCCTAGCCAAACTTACTACCCCATTAGGCTTACTACCCATTACTGACCAGGTTTCTGGAAAAACTTTATTGTTATTCATTAAAATGTAGGTGTATGTATTCGTATGCATTGCTGGAGGCTGGCTGTTATTACCTGATTCAGGAGGAAGAGGATTCGCTGATCAGCCTGGTAAAGATTAGTGTGGTAAGCGATCACTGTGTGTTTATGTCCCGCTACACGAATGAGGAGGAACTGGAATGGAAACGAAAATCGGACCCTATCCATGATATCATTGAATTATTGAGCGATGATAAGGTGCAGGATTGGCAGGTAGCTTATAACAGTACGTTCAATTTCAAGTCTGAAGACGATGAATATGAATAGTCATGTGGATTAATTTCACAAAACTATAGTATCCGATTGTGGACAGTGGTTTGTAATTTTAGGTAGATCCGTATGAAAACGTGGCAAACAAAATATAAGGTGCTGTTTGACGTCTTGCTGCATATTCTTGCCGTATTGACGATCATCCCGCTTGCGCCCATTATCAACCGGGTGATTCCTCCCATGCTCATAGGAGGGTATAATGTTGACCTCATTCTCGCCATCATCATCGCGGGCCTTTTTGTCCGTTTCGTCATGTGGTTGTTCAAGCCGCTGATTATACCCAGTTTCATCATGGTGATGCTGATCATGGCGTTCAACACCATGACCAACACCTACACCGTGTCAAGCGTGATGATGGACTACCGGAATCTGGTGGAAAAGAACTGGAGCAACAGGGAGAAAAAGGAAAAAGATCTTTTCCTCATCAAGCCATCTTTGTTTGATTCGGAAGTGGAAAAAGCAGTGAAAGGGATGAAGGCGAAGATCAATTTCAAAGACTCCATCGTCAGAAATTATGCGGTCACGCACTCCGTAAAACATTTTGCCGATGCCTATCGGGATTACGGTGCTACGGCCAGATATCTTTCCCTGTTCAAGGAAATCAACAGCCACTTCAGTTACGTGCCGGATCCCATGCGGGACGAATATTACGCCACGCCATCAGAAACCATTCAAAATGGCATGTCGGGCGATTGTGATGATCATACTATTCTGATGATATCCGCAATGAAAGCCATCGGTGCAAAAACCCGGATGGTGTTGACCACAGATCATGTGTATCCGGAATTGTTTTGTGGCAATAGGGAACAGTTCCTGAAAATACAGGATGCCATCATGCAATTGTTCCCGCAGGAGAATTTTAATGGCCTGTATTACCGCGAAGAAAGCGGGCAGTTTTGGCTCAACCTCGATTATTCAGCCCATCACCCTGGTGGTCCGTATGCGAACAATAAAGCGTATGCCGTAGTTGAATTCTAGTTCGCAGGACGCATAGGTCGCAAAGTTCGCAGCTTACAACTTTTTACTTTCTATGGAATTTGTATACCTTATCTCATGAAGCAGATT
>JBEISY010000023.1:0-11525 GCA_040375175.1 Chitinophagaceae bacterium | reverse complement strand
GTTAGGGGGAGTGTTTAGGGGGAGGCGTTAGTGCCTATATCCTGACTGCGACCTTGCGACCTACGCGAACTGCGAACTAATAAAAAAAGCCGGGCAAATTGCCCGGCTTATTTTTATGCGAATCAGTTAAGTTATTTTTTCCGCGAATTCTGGCGGCTCTTTCCGAAGTACTGGCCATTCTTGAAGCCATTGCCTTCCTGGCTACCTACGCGATCCATCGCGCAACGGAAACCGATTGTTGCAGAAGCCTGATCTTCTTCCAGATGACGGCGTGTACCGGGGCTCAGCCAATAAGGACGGTCGTTCCAGCTACCACCTTTGTAAACCCTTGACTTGTCAGACACCAGTGAAGTCTTACCGTAACCATAGTACACCATAGAGGCAGAGTCACCGTCCATGTAGTTGATCACGTTACCGCGCTGATAGTTCCTGCGGTTCTTGGATTCTTCATCCGTCACATCGGCGTATTTCACACGACCAAGACTGTCGCGCTCAAATTCACCCGCTTCATTTTTATGAAGCTTCTTGAATTTGTTACCGCGATATGGGTTGAAGTCATCAACGTCCAGGTTAGACATCGGACGGAAAACGTCAGATACCCACTCATTCACGTTACCAGACATATTATACAGACCAAATCCGTTGGGAAGGAATGCATCGATAGGGCCGGGTATAGAAGCGTTATCGTTCAGACCACCAGCAACACCCATGTTGTCACCAGAACCTCTTTTGAAGTTGGCCATGAACTTACCTTGCCAGCTACCGCTTTTGTTTTCGCGGAGACTGTTTACGTTAGTGCTCCATGAGTACACTTGCTTGTTCATCACCAACTCTTCACCACGCTTACCTTCTTTTTTCTTCGGCTTGGGGTTTTGGTTGATCAGACCATAAGCAGCATATTCCCACTCTGCTTCTGTTGGCAGACGATAGTCGGGCAACAGATAACCATCTTCAAACTTCACGTAGTTACGTGGTTTGCCATTGGCATCCAGCAGTGGATTCTTCTTGGCGCTGGGTTTACCAGGCTGAGGGGAGTAAAGACCGAGGAGGTAAGACTTCGTGGTGAAGTTCTCTTCGCCCTGACCTTGCAGTGATTTCAGTTGATTGGCGTTTACATAGCCTTTATCAACCAGAATCTTTTCGTTCACCCTGTTAGACCTCCACAGGCAGAAGTCACTGGCTTGCTGCCAGGTCACACCTACTACGGGGTAGTAGTTGTAAGAAGGGTGACGGAAATAGTATTCTACCAGTGGTTCGTTGGCAGCCAGCTCACTCCTCCAAACGAGGGTGTCAGGCATTGCGCCCTGGACCACCTTTGCGTATTGGGGATCGTCGAAGGCGGCTTCGAGCCAGTACAGGTATTCGCGATAGTGGACGTTAGCCACCTCAGTGCGGTCAATGAAAAATGAGGAAACGGTAACCCTGCGGGTGACGTTGTTCCAATCAGACATCACATCTTCTTCGGTTGCACCCATGGCGAATGTACCACCTTGTACAAAGACCAGACCGGGACCGGTTCTCTGCTCCTTCTCTTTGGAGACATTGTACCCACCCATGTTCTTGTCATTGTAGTTCCATCCGGTCACTTCGGATTGCTCGTGCTTGTTCTTCTTTCCGAACAGGCCATTCTTACAAGAGGGCAGTAAGGATACGGCTGCAAGGAGTACAAAAAGGTTTTTCACGCTTAACTTTTGCATTTTTTGCTGGATTTAGCTGATGGATAACGAGTAGTCACACGATTATATTGTACCCGAACCCACTGAAAATTATTACTTAGTGTGCGAATTTATAAGAAATCTGGCTACCTAACTGCATCTATCCTACATTATTAATGTTTACTAAATGCTAATTTTGGACAGATGCACCTGCTGCGCGTACTGATCTTATCGCTTCTTCTTCAACTGGTTCTGTTCTCCACAGGCCTGGCGCAGCGTGCGTACACCAACCGGTCCGTTTTGGCTACCGGCAGCTGGTACAAGCTTTCCACCGCCCGGCAGGGTATTTACCGGATAGACGCTGCGGTGCTTACACGGTTGGGTATCAGCCTTCCCGTTCCTTCTGCCCAGCTCAGGTTGTTTGGTAATGGCGGCCAGATGCTGCCGGAGGCCAATGCGCCGGTTAGGCAGGATGACCTGGCGGAGGTAGCGGTTTGGATGGAAGATGGGGGCGATGGCAGTTTTTCGGGGAGCGACTACCTGCTGTTTTACGCACCGGGGCAGGACAGTTGGAGTTGGGACGAGGTGAACAAGCTGTACCGGTTCCAGCGGAATCTGTATGCAGACAGTGCCTGGTTCTACTTAAAGGTAGAAGGTGGGGGGAAAAGGGTGAGGGTTCAGGGTGAGGCGGTAGCTAATCTTACTGTGAATACCTACGATGCGCGGTGGGTGTTTGAAAAGGATACGATCAATTTTTTACAGAGTGGGAAGGAGTGGTATGGCGAGGAGTTTGGGACGGCGCCGGGTAAATTGCAGAGCCGGGATTATACCGTTCCCCTGCAGGGGGCCGTGGTGGGTGCGCCTGTGACGGTGCATACCGATGTGGTGGCCCGGGCGGCCGGAAAGTACTCCCGCTTTGAGGTTCGGCTGAACCGGGACCTGATCCAGGATATTCAAGTTTCTCCGCTGCCAGGTGTTGCTTTTGAGCCCGTGGCCATTCCGGCCAGCCAAATTTCAACGCAGACCGCTACGCAATCGTCTTTGCTGCTGAACCTGTCTTTTTTCCCGGGGAGCGTGAATGGGCAAGGGTGGCTGAATCAACTAGGGGTAGGGTTTAGGGGGAGGTTGGAGGTGAGGGATCAGGGGTTGGTGTTTAGGGATAGGGCTTCGGTGGGAGCAGGTAATGTTGCGAGGTTTGAGGTGGGAGGGCTGGGGGCCGGGGGCAGGGTTTGGGAAGTAACTGACCCGCTGGCACCGGTTGCTATGAAGTTCGCAGGCGGCAGTTCGCAGTTCGCATTTAATAATGATGCGTCTGTATTGCGGGAGTATATTGCGGTTAGCCCAGACCGTTATCTTACGCCCGTGTTTACGGGCAGGGTCAGCAATCAAAATCTGCACGGGTCGCCGCAGGTGCCATATATCATTGTCACCCATGCTTCGCTGTTGTTTGAGGCTAATCGGTTAGCAGAGTACCATCGGCAAAACGATGGACTGGCCTATGTTGTAGCCGATGTGCAGCAGATCTATAACGAGTTTTCTTCCGGAACGCCGGATCCGTCGGCCATACGGGATTTTGTGAAAATGTTCTACGACCGTGCCGGTGCGGATAGCCTGCAAAGACCGAAATATCTGCTGTTGTTTGGCGATGGTAGTTTTGATTATAAAGAGCGGACAGACAGTATCACCAACCTGGTGCCCGTGTTTGAAAGCTTCAACTCACTGGATCCATTGGTGAGTTATGTGTCCGATGATTATTTCGGGTTGTTAGACGATAACGATGACGTGAATTCGGTTACCCCTGTCAGTTATCTAGACATCGGCATTGGAAGGGTGCCCGCATCAACAGTGGCGCAGGCCAAGGCCTATGTAGACAAAGTGATTGCGTATGGAAAAAGTTTCGGGCCGTGGCGCAACCAGCTAAGTTTTGTGGCGGATGATGAAGACATCAATACGCATTTCAATGATGCCGAGATCATCACTAAAACAGCCAATGGGGCTAATGAAGCAGTGAACATAGCGAAAGTTTATTTAGATGCGTATGTGCAGGAAAGTGGCTCGGGTGGCAGTAGGTATCCGCAGGTGAATGAAGCCATTAACCGAAGGATGTTCACAGGTAATCTGATCTGGAACTACAGTGGCCACGGGGGTTCCAGCAGATTGGCGCAGGAAGCTATTTTAGAAGCCGATATGGTGAATGTGTGGAGCAATGCACAGAAGCTACCCCTATTCATTACGGCCACCTGTGGCTTTGCACCTTATGATGATCCTGCTATTCAATCGCTCGGTGATAATATTTTAATGCGGCCATTGACCGGTGCCATCGGGTTGATGACCACCACCCGACCCGTATTTGCTTTTTCAAACCGGGTGATCAATAATAATTACCTCGCCACGGCATTGTACCGGCAACCGGATGGGAAATACCTTACCCTCGGGGAGGCGGTGAAGCGCACAAAGAATTATACCTACCAGACCTCCGGTGATGCGTTGAACAATCGGAAGTTCACGCTGCTTGGTGATCCGGCGTTGACCCTGGGTTATCCAAAGATGAAAGTGGTGACCACGGCCATTAATAATGTTGCGGCGGCAGCATACACGGACACTTTAAAAGCCCTGAACCGATATACGATCACGGGCGAGGTGCGTAACCTTCAGGGTATCTTGATGACGGATTTTTCTGGTAACGTTTACCCGGTACTATATGATAAGGAGCAGGAGCTCAGCACCCGTGGCAATGACCCTGGTAGCAGGGTTGCCGGGTTCCGGCAGCAATTGAATCCGGTGTTTGCGGGGAAAGCGAAAGTGCAGGGTGGTAAGTTCAGTTATACTTTCATCGTTCCCAAAGACATTGATATCAGAACAGGCAGGGGGCGATTGAGTTATTATGCCGACAATGGCGCAACGGATGCGGCGGGCACAGAAAGCAACTGGTATGTAGGCGGATTGGGGAACGAGGTGAAAGACGATGGGCAGGGGCCGGTGGTGCGGGCCTATCTCAATGATGAGAAATTTGTGAACGGTGGCATCGTGAATGAGAATCCTTTACTGATCGTGAAGCTGACCGATTCATCGGGGATCAACACGGTAGGTACGGGCATCGGTCATGACCTTACGGCGATGCTGGATGATGATCCCCGGAAGATCTATATCCTGAATGATTTTTATGAGGCCGATACCAGTTTCCGTAGTGGAACCATTCGCTTTCCATTGGCGGGATTAGCGCCTGGGCCGCATAACCTGAAGATCAAGGCCTGGGATGTGTTCAACAACTCATCGGAACAGATCCTGGAATTTACGGTGGCGAAGCAGGAAGAGCTCACGCTGAAGCACGTATTGAATTATCCCAATCCTTTCACCACCAACACCCGGTTCTGGTTTGAACACAACCGCCCCGGGGAGCAATTGCAGGTCTTTATCCGTATCATGACGGTCACCGGCAAAGTAGTGAAGACCATCCAGCGTAACATCACTACCACAGGTAACAGGTCTGACGAGATCAGCTGGGATGGCCGGGACGACTATGGTGCCAAACTCGGGAGGGGCGTATATCTCTGGCAGCTCAGCGTGCGGACATCAGATGGGAAGCGGGTTCAGAAACTGGAGAAGCTGGTTATACTTTGATGGAATTTATTTCCGGCTCCTGTTCAGCCACAGGCCTGTAAATCATCGGGAAAAACAATATTGGAACCATTTTTGACGTTCTCAGCCTAATTGATATGCGTAGGGAGAGGATTGCGGGTCAGCGATCCAAAAAAGGCCCTTCTTTGATCAAGAAAGGGCGAAAAATACGGATCATAGTCAAAAACCCTTATTTTTGAAGCCTCCAACAATAATGAATGGCATAACTCTACTCCAACGTTTTTAAGTTATTAAAGCCAAACAGGAATTTCATGAAACAATTGATCAAGCGTGTAGCTGCTACGGCAGTTGGAGTGTGTATTGTATTTGCGGTAAGGGCACAGACCACGGATCCCATTAATGTGGTGACTACGGCGGTTCCTTTCTTGCGGATATCCCCGGATGCCCGTGCGGGTGGAATGGGTGAGTTGAGTACAGCCACTTCCCCTGACGTAAACAGCCAGTTCTATAACCTCGCGAAGTATCCCTTTGCCAGTGCAAAATCTGCTGGGGGACTTACGTATACGCCCTGGTTGAAAGACCTCGGCCTGAACGATGTATTCATGGCTACCGCCTCCGGATACACGCAGTTTGGCGAAGAGCGCGAGCAAGCAGTATCCGCTTCGATGCGTTATTTCAGCCTGGGTAATATCCAGTTCACCGATAACCTCGGTAATGATCTCAACTCTTTCCGACCGCGTGAATTCAGTTTTGACCTTGGCTACTCCCGTAAGCTGTCTGACAAGATGGCCCTGGGTGTGGCACTGCGTTATATCAATTCCAATCTTGCCGGCGGAGCAGCTGTGAATGGCGTTTCTTATAAAGCTGGTAATGCTGTTGCCGGCGATATCGGTCTGTACTACCAGGGACTGAATGACGAAGGCAACGGGTTTAGTTTTGGCGTGGCCATGACCAATCTTGGTTCCAAGATCGGGTATACCGATGATCCCAATCAGAAAGATTTTATTCCCGCCAACCTTTCTCTCGGCGGAACCTATACGTCTACCTTCTCAGAGGTACACAAGATCATGTTTGGTTTAGATATCAACAAACTGATGGTGCCTACGCCACCAGCATTGGGTGATTCAGCAGGCCTCGCAGAGTACCGTTCCCAAGGCGTGGTGGGCAGTTGGTTCTCTTCATTCACCGATGCGCCTGGTGGCATTAGTGAAGAGCTAAAAGAATTTTATTTCTCCGTAGGTGCGGAGTATTGGTATAACGACCAGTTTGCGCTGCGCACCGGTTATTTTTACGAGAATGCACAGAAAGGAAACCGCCAGTATTTTACGGTGGGTGCATCCGTGAAGTACAATATGTTTGGCATCAACTTTTCTTACCTGCTTCCAACGGGCAATGGTGTGAACAGGAACCCACTGTCCAACACGCTTCGTTTTGGACTGACCTTTGATTTTGGGGGAGAAGGAACGGGAACACAGCAGTAGTAGGGCGCAGTTCGCAGTTCGCAGGGCGCAGGGTTCACGCGTTCGCGGGTATCCTCTGCGAACTGCGAACTGCGACCTGCGACCTGCGAACTGCGACCTGATTTGTCTATCTTAGCGATATGTTTAGAATTGGACAAGGCGTTGACTTTCATCAATTGGTAACTGGCCGCGATCTCTGGCTTGGGGGTGTAAAGATCCCGCATGAAAAAGGTGCCAAGGGGCACAGTGATGCAGACGTGATTTTGCACGCCATTTGCGATGCGCTGCTCGGCGCATTAAGCCTGGGTGACATCGGCACACATTTTCCGGACACCAGTGCCGAGTTTAAAAATATTGACAGCAAGATTTTACTCCAACGCAGTTATAGCCTCATCAAGGCCAAAGGATATTTGGTGGTGAACATCGATGCCACTTTGTGCCTGGAGAAACCCAAGATCAAACCCTATGTTTCCGAGATGCAACGCGTGATTGCGGCCATTCTTGAATTGGGCGATGATGCCGTTTCCATCAAGGCCACTACCACGGAGAAGATGGGGTTTGTGGGACGGGAAGAAGGCGTTGTGGCTTATGCTTCGGCGCTTCTTATGAAAGGTTGAAGGTGGAAGGTGGAAGGTGGAAGAGCTTCCACCTTCCAACTTCCACCTTGATTATCATTATCTTCGCCCCGTGACGCTACGTATCATCAACAAATCAAACAACCCGCTTCCAGCCTATGCCACCCAGGGATCTTCGGGTATGGACCTGCGGGCCAACCTGGATCAGGACATTCTGCTGAAGCCGCTGGAGCGGTTCCTGGTTCCTACGGGCATACATATTGAATTACCGGATGGGTATGAGGCGCAAGTGCGGCCGCGCAGCGGGCTGGCGGTTAAGCAGGGCATTACTTGTTTGAATACGCCGGGAACGATTGATGCCGATTACAGGGGCGAGATCAAGGTGATCCTTGTTAATCTTTCCAGTGAAGTGCAGGTCATACACCATGGTGACAGGATTGCACAAATGGTAGTGCAGGCGGTGGAGCGAGTGGACTGGGAGGAAGTGAAGGATCTGAATGTGACGGAAAGAAATGCGGGGGGCTTCGGCCATACCGGCAAGCATTAAAAATCATCTGATGAAATATATTATTGCGGTGCTTTTGTTGGTGGTGTTGGCAGGATCCTGCCGGTCTACGCGGAAGATCTCTTCATCTATTGGGAAGAAGGATTCTGTGACCACCATCATCGATCCCAAAAATTCCGACTCTGCGCAGAAGGTATGGTTGGCGTATAACAAGATCTCCACAGACAGAATTGAGTTCAATACTTTTCAGGCCAAGCTGAAGATGGATTATGACGATGGGAAGAAAGCGTATAAGGATTTGAATGTGGTGCTGCGGATGAAGAAAGACAGCATCATCTGGATCTCGGTGAATGCATTGTTGGGGATCGAGGCGGTACGGGCCATCATCACACCAGACACGGTGATTTTGGCGAATAAGATTGAGAACACGGTGCAGTACAGGACCTTTGACTACCTGAAAGAAATGTCTAAGTTGCCGGTGGATTTCAGCACCCTGCAGGATCTTATTATTGGGAACAAGGTTTTTCTCGATTCCAATATTGTGGCGTATGGCGAGGGGGATAAATTGATATCGATGACGATGCTGGGCGAGTTCTTTAAGAATTTTTCACAGTTCAATACGGATGACCTGAGTATTGTACGTAGTAAGTTGGACGATGTGGATGTGACGCGGAGCCGCAGTGCTGACCTGAGTTACCAGGACTATACGGATGTAGCGGGAGGCAAGCGATTTGCGAACAGGAGGCGGATCAGTGTGAGCGATAAAAACAAGCTCGATATTGATCTTGATTTTAAGCAGGTGCAATTTGACCTGCCTTTGAGTTATCCCTTTAGTGTTAAAAACCTGAAATTGAAGTAATTTTAACAGGCGCGCAGGGTATCATGTATTATTTTGTGCGCCAGTGGATTTGAGGTCCACATTCATCCTGATAAAAACCCGTCCATGCGAACCATTTTCATGTACCTGTTGAGCTTTATGTTTATTGCCGGCGCTGCTGCGCAAAGTCGTGAAGACCTCGAACGCCAGCGCAGGCAGATTCAGCAGGAGATCGCAGAATTGCAGGAGTCGCAGGCATCGATCCAGAAAGATAAAAAAGCAAACCTCGCGCAACTGGCACTGATCCAGAACAAGATCAAGAAGCGCAATGCGGTGATCAATAATATCAACAGCCAGGTACATCTCATCGATAACAATATCTTTTCCAACAATCGGGAGATCTACCGGCTCAAGAAACAAGTGGATACGCTGAAGGGGCAGTATGCCAAGACCTTGGTGTATGCGTACCAGAACCGGAGCAGTTATGACATGATCAACTTTCTGTTTTCGGCCACTACGTTTAACGATGCGATCCGCAGGATCCAGTATTTAAAAAGTTACCGCGGGTACAGGGAGGAGCAGGTGGAGAACATCCAGAAGACGCAACAGTTGCTGGTGGGTAAGATCAATACGCTGAACGAGAATAAGAAAGAGAAGAGCAAGGTGTTGCAAGAGCAGAGCAAGGAGATGAAGACTTTGCAGGGGGAGAAGGAAGAGCAGAATAGTTATGTGGCGAAGTTGAAAGCGCGGGAAAAAGAATTGACGAAAGAGATGGCTGCGAAGCGCAGGGTGGCGAATAATCTGCAGAATGCGATTGCGGCGATTGTGAAAAGAGAGATCGAGGCGGCGCGGAAGCGGGAGGTTGAAGAAGCGAAGAAGGCTGCTGCTGCGGCGAAGGCTGCGGAAGCGAAGAGCGGTGCCACTACCACTACGGGCACGTCAACTACTGCGGCTCCCAAGGCTTCGTCTACCCCTGGCCGTAAGTACAACGTGTTGGAGAGCACGCCTGAGGTGACGAAAGTGTCTGTGAGTTTCGAGGCTAACCGGCGCAACCTGCCCTGGCCGGTGGATAAGGGGACGATTGCGATTCCGTTTGGTAATACGAAGATCGAGGGGACTAGTATTACGGAGAACAACCAGTGGGTGACCATTGCCACGGTGGCTGGGAGCAATGTGAAATCTGTGTTCGAAGGTGTGGTGACCACGGTGTATGATATTCAGGGATCGATGACGGTGACCATCAAGCATGGTAAATACTTTACAACGTATTATAATCTCACGGGCGTTACGGTGAACAAGAATGACCAGGTGAAAATGGGTCAGGTGATCGGCAAGGCCGGCACCAATGATGATGGGGACGGCGAGATCCTGTTTGTGGTGACACAGGAGGCCAGGTTTCTGGATCCCGAGTTGTGGTTGAAGTCGCGTTAACTCTTCCACCTTCCACCTTTTATATCGGGTAAAACAACACCCTTCTCTGTGCAAATCACTGATTGCATCCCTATCCCCATAATGTAGGTTTGTCATGTGGATGGCTTACCGGTTATACGATTGATGTTGGTGTGTGCGCGGGGTGAGGAGCGGGTGATGGTGATGCTGGAGCCGTGGCATACCGGGGTGGAGGAGCATGATCGGGGATTGGTGCGGGCAGTTGACGATTGTGTTCGTCGGCTGCCCGGGGCCCGCCACGATGGGGGGTGGCATTTTCCTTTGGATCGGGAAATATTGAAGGGTTTAGGGGAGAGGGTTAAGGGTTTAGGTGAGTTGGATTTTAGCTTACTTAGAATACAGTTGGGTTTGCGGAAGTTAGGGATGCCTTTGCAGGCGGTGGTGAGTGTGCCGCATCAGATGAGTGCGGTGAATTTGCTCGCGTTGGACCGGTTTGTAAAGACATTGGCGTTGAAGGCGTATAGTCCGGCCACGATGCATCATTACCGCCAGGAATTTCAGAAGCTCCTGATGTTGTTGGGAGAAATGGATGTCTCTTCCCTGACAACGGAGCAGGTGAAGAGTTATTTGTTATGGTTGATCACGAAGAAGGGATATGGGGAGAGTCATGCGAATACGGCTGTGAATGCGATCAAGTTTTATTTTGAGAAAGTATTGTTACAGCCGAGGGTGGTGTATGAACTGCCGCGGCCGAAGAAGCCCTTGTTGCTGCCAAAGGTGATGGGCAAGGAATCCATCACGCTGATCATCAAGGCGATGGATAACCTCAAGAATCAGGCGATGATGATGCTGGCTTATGCCGCTGGATTACGGGTGAGTGAGATCGTAGCGTTGAAGTTGGTTCACATTGATTCAGACCGCATGTGTATCAATATCCGCCGCGCGAAAGGCAAGAAGGACCGGGTGGTTGCATTATCACCCATATTGCTGGACCATCTGCGGGATTATTTTCGGGCGTACCGTCCGAAGGAGTGGTTATTTGAGGGGCAGGGAGGTGGTCAGTATTCCGTGCGTAGCGTTCAGCAGGTCTTTAAGGATGCGAAAGCGCGGGCCGGGGTGAAAACGCCTGGTGGTATTCATACCATGCGGCACAGTTTTGCCACGCACTTGCTGGAATCCGGCACGGACATTCGGTTTATCAAGGATTTATTGGGGCACAACAGTTTGGGGACCACGCTACGGTACACGCATGTGAGTTTGAAGCAGATCACGTTGATCAAGAGTCCGCTTGACGATCTTAATCTTGGCCGGCCTAAGAATCCATAGCTCATTTCATCATGCTGCCTTCCCCGCTTTTCCCCAGCTTCCTCAACCCGGTTCACGCATTTTCCGTTCCTTCAACTCATTCTCCGCATCTTTCCTGATTTACACTCCCTTTCCGCAACTATACGTCCCCAATTACACTTCCCTTCCGAAATTAATTTGCTACAATTGTCATTTTTTCACTTGCAAATCACTTCGCAACTGCGTACATTTAAGTGTTGC